>JBKTKK010000152.1:0-1777 GCA_047242405.1 Lachnospiraceae bacterium
CTCTTCAATTGCCTTCTCTATGGTAGCAAAATTATCATCGGTTAAAATCATATCCGAAGCATTTTTGGCTACATCCGTACCATTTAGTCCCATGGCAATTCCGATATCCGCAGTTTTTAACGCTGGAGCATCATTGACCCCGTCACCCGTCATTGCTACTATTTTACCTGATGCTTTATACGCTTTTACAATCCTTACTTTATGCTCAGGTGATACTCTTGCAAAAACAGTTAAATTTAAAGCGCGCTCTGCCAATTCGCTATCGGTCATTTTATTAATTTCTTCTCCCGATATACACTCATCTTTGCGCTTTGCAATTCCTAATTTGTTTGCAATGGCAAAAGCCGTATCCACATGATCTCCGGTAATCATAACCGTACGCACAGAGGCATTATTAAATAATTTTATTGCACCTTCAACTTCTGGTCTAGGTGGATCAATCATACCTACTAATCCAACAAACGTTAGCTGATCTTCCATCGGCTTTTTCGCTTCTGGATACATAGCAAGTGCTAACACACGTAACGCCTGCCCTGCCATCTCCTCCATCGCCTTTCGTATTTCTGTTCGCTGTTGTGCTGTCATAGGGTATGTTTTTTGATTAATAAGTATTGATGTACATCGCTTTATAATCTCATCGCATGATCCCTTTGTATAGGATACGGTTCTATAATCTTCCCTATGTACCGTTGTCATCATTTTCCGTTTCGAATCAAAAGGAATTTCTTGAATCCTTGGTTTTTCTTTCTCTAGTTGTTGCTTATTGATAAGTAGCATGTTGGCCATGTCTACTAAAGCTAACTCGGTTGGATCTCCAATTCGATTTTTCCCCGATATGACAGCATCATTACATAAAGTAAATCCATGGATAAAATCTTTATTTTTACTATAATCTAACATCCCCGCATCAATCATCTTTAAATCCGAGTAACAACGTACTACCGTCATTTTATTTTGCGTAAGCGTACCGGTTTTATCTGTACATACAATACTAACCGATCCTAATGTTTCTACTGATGGAAGCCTTCGAATAATTGTATTTACCTTTACCATTCTAGAAACACTAAGGGCCAATACTATTGTTACAATAGCTGGAAGCCCTTCTGGAACAGCTGCAACAGCCAGCGATATTGCCGTAATTAACATCTCTAGAACATTGCGGTTTTGAAACAATGCAATGGCAAATAAGCCAGCACAAATTGCTACTGCAACAACACTTAGAATCTTTCCTAAATCTGCAAGTCTCTTTTGTAAAGGGGTCATTTCCTGTGGGGTCTCATGAATCATCGCAGCTATTTTTCCAATTTCTGTATTCATACCCGTGGCCACAACCATACCTTCTCCCCGCCCGTAAATAACATTGGAGGTCATATAAGCCATATTTTTGCAATCTCCAATAGGCAGTGTTTTTGTGGCAGTAAAAGCTGCATTTTTCTCTACTGGCGTTGACTCCCCAGTTAACGCAGCTTCATCAATCTTTAAGTTTGCAGTTTCGGTTAATCTTAAGTCTGCTGGTACCTGTCTTCCAGCCTCCAAACATACGACATCACCGACTACTAAATCTTTCGCTTTAATCTCTTTTAGTACCCCACCCCTTTTTACTAGGGCAGTTGGACTTGTTAATTTTTTAAGTGCTTCTAATGCTTTTTGGGCTTTCCCTTCTTGTATGACCCCAACAATGGCATTTACCAAAATAACGACTACAATGATTGCTGTGTCACTTATTTCCCGCAAAAGCATAGAAACTGCAGCTGCTACAAATAATACAAAAATAAGA
>JBKTKK010000152.1:1787-5597 GCA_047242405.1 Lachnospiraceae bacterium
TAAGAGGATCGTTTAACTGTTCTAAGAACATAGTCGCAAGTGATTTTGGCTTTACTTGAGCAAGCTCATTACTGCCATTTTTCTTTAATCTTAAAATTGCTTCCTGTTCTTTCAGCCCACTCCCAGACTGACTGTTTAATTCTTTTTCCGTTACCCCTATCGTTTTTTGTTCAAACATTGCATACACTCCTCATAAGTTCTATTTCTAAAAACTTGTACCTACACCAATGTATGCAATATTATAACTTGATAGACTGATTCTTTATAAATTTATATTTTTAAATGCTTCTGCAAAGGCATTGTTAATTGGCTCTTTCGCTTCTTTTTTCTGCTTATTTAAATATTTTGCAACATCTTTTTTGCTTACCCCTCCCCCTTCTCTCTTTCGCCGTTCCTCAAACTTCGCCAATTTTTCTTTATAGCCACAGGCACAGTGGAATACACTATCTTCCCCTTTGCCGTATAATTCTAATCGCTTATGACAAACAGGGCAACGCGCGTTCGTAATACGGGATATCGTTTCTCTATAACCACATTCACGATCCTGACATACGAGCATCTTGCTGTTTTTACCATTGACGGATAACATTCTCTTTCCACAGTTCGGGCATTTCTTACTCGTTAAGTTATCGTGCCGAAACGTGCCATCACCTTCTTTGATTTCATCAATAATCATTACGGTGTAGTCCCGTATACTCACCATAAAACTATCTCTTTTTCTTTTCCCCTTTGAAATCTCTGATAATTTCAGTTCCCAATCTGCTGTCAGTTCTGGTTTTCTTAAGTCTTCTGGCACTAATTCCAATAATTGTTTCGCCTTAGACGTCGTATAAATATCCTTTCCTCTTTTTTCAATTAAAAAAGAATGAAATAATTTTTCGATTATATCCGCCCTCGTGGCAACCGTGCCAAGTCCGCCCGTTTCCGTTAATGTTTTAGCCGCAATCTTATCTTTTGACTGCATATACTTTACTGGGTTTTCCATTGCAGATAATAAGGTTGCTTCGTTAAATGGTGCCGGCGGTTTTGTTTTGCCTTCTGTTAATCCCATAGAGGAAACGATAAGTGAGGAACCTTTTGCAATATCTGGCAATATTTGTTCTTTAATACTAAACTCTTCTTCTCCTTCTTCACTTTGATTATCGTATATTAACTTCCATCCTATTTTATTTACAACTTTCCCTTTTGCGATAAATTTTTCTCCGTTAATATTACCTTCTACTGTAATTTGCTCATACTCAAATGGTGGATACATTACTGCTAAAAATCGTTTTACAACCAAATCATAAATTTTTCTTTCCTCCACTGTCATATGATCCAACTGAACAAACTGTTCCGTTGGTATAATTGCATGATGGTCTGAAACTTTTGCGTCATTTACAAAACTGGAATTTGCAGTTATCGTTTCACGCAACAAAGTGGCTGCTAATTTTTTATATGGCCCTACACCGCAAGCCCTAAGTCTATCTTTTATTGTACCAACTACATCGGATGTTAAGTAGCGGGAATCAGTTCTTGGGTAGGTTAATACCTTATGGTTTTCATAGAGACGTTGCATAATATTTAACGTTTCTTTTGCCGAATAATTAAATAAACGGTTTGCATCCCTTTGTAACTCCGTTAAGTCATAAAGGGCTGGTGCATACGTTTTTTTCTTGGATTTTGCTACGTCTCTTATAAGAAGTTTTTCACCTTTTATAGACTGAAGTTTTTCTTCAATGGATGCTTTATTAAAGGAATGATAACTACCTGATTTACAATCTTGCCATACAAAGGATATGTTACCACATTGCAATGTAATACCATAGAATGATTCTGGTTTGAAGTTATTAATTTCTTCTTCTCTTTTCGCAATCATCGCCAATGTAGGCGTTTGCACTCTACCACAGGAAAGTTGTGCATTGTATTTACATGTTAATGCACGCGTTGCATTAATTCCAACAATCCAGTCTGCCTCTGCTCGACAAACAGCAGCCGCATATAGATTGTCGTATTCCTTACCTGGCTTTAGCGAACGGAATCCTTCCTTAATTGCCTTATCTGTAACCGAAGAAATCCATAACCTTTTAATGGGCTTCTTGTTGTTTGCCTTTTCTAGTATCCAGCGTGCAACTAGTTCGCCTTCTCTACCTGCATCTGTCGCTATGATAATTTCATTTGCATCATTTCGATGAATAAGGGACTTTACTGCATGATACTGTTTTGATGTTTGTTTAATTACCTCTAGCTTAAGCTGTTTTGGCATCAATGGAAGATACTCCATTTTCCACTCTTTATAATCTTTATTATAATCTTCTGGATCAGCCAGTGTGACTAAATGGCCAAGTCCCCAAGTAACGATATATTTTTCCCCTTCCAGTCCACCACTAATATTTTTGTTACAGTGTAATACCCTAGCAATATCTCTGGCAACCGAAGGTTTCTCTGCAATAACTAATGATTTCAAAATAAGCTCCTTTCATATCCCATCATCCTATCTTCATTCTGATAAAGCAACTTAGCTCCCTTACTGCTCCCACAGCCGGTCGCTGATGCCTGTCCTCATTGAGATGGGAAACATTCTTGATGGTTATCGAATCGATTATACCATAATGTGATCTGATTAACTACCTGTATTATGACCGTAAATCCAATGATATTAATTCCATATGGTTAACCCCATATAGAAAATAAGGATGCTACAAAATCGCAGCATCCTTATTTTATCCCCTCATAGTATTGATATATTCTCTCCTTTTAATCCGTTAAACGCTCCTAAAATCTGTGCATCCTTATGTGCAATTAACCACTTGTTGCACGCAAACAGCAGCTTATTTTCTTCATTTAAATCGTTCTTCTTAGCAACGTATTCTTCATTGGTTCCTTTTGGAAGTATTACGATGGCAGAAAAACCATCCTCCCCAGCATTACACGGTGCGTAATGTAAGGTTGTTGCATATAACTCTACTACCTTTCCAGCGGGAACAAAATACGCTTCAACTTTAGAAGTATCGTATGTATAATCTTCTTCTATATCCTGTTGTGCTCCTAATAACAGAATTAAGTCTGTAACAGCAATATTGATTTCCGAATTTCTATGATACTCCATTGCATTTAAGAAGGAATTATGCCCGATACAATATCCACATTGAATTGGCATATTCCCAAAAAAGTTTTCCTCAAATGCCTTAGCCACTTCCGCTTGTTCTAAACCCGCTACTGAACCAATGTAAACGACATTTTCAGGAATTTCGATTTCTTCCATAAGTTTTATTACTTTGGCACAATCATAGCCTTCTATAATCCTGCCGTAACGACGAAAGGAAGAATCACTTATTTGTTTTATTTGAATACTCATACCTACCCTCTTCTATGTTACTTGTTACTTGATTCATTTTTCAAATTTGAAAACAGATTCTTTACCGTTGGATAAATCTGATGAAACATTTTATACTTTTCATCATAAGCCTCTGCTAATGTGGCTGTTGGTTCAATCGTAGCTATTACCTTTGTAATTTTACTAGCTGCTTCATTAACATCTTTGTATTCTCCACAGGCGACAGCTGCCAAAATCGCACCACCATAGGAGGGGCCTTCTTCACACTCCACGATATCTACTTTAATATTTAATACGTTAGCAACAATCTTTTTCCAAAGCTCACTTTTGGCACCCCCACCACAAATCGTCGTTCGTTGTATGAAAATTCCTAAAGATTTTGCCACTTCAAAAGAATCCCGCAATGCAAAAGCTACCCCCTCTAAAACAGCTAAAGTCATGTCTTTTCTACTCGTGTCCATCGTCATTCCAATAAACATGGCACGGGCGTTGGG
>JBKTKK010000153.1:0-5577 GCA_047242405.1 Lachnospiraceae bacterium
CGATAATAATTTATCCGACATAAAAAGTCAACTTTTTGATGCAGAGGCGCTTATTTCCGACATAACCCGCGATATTTCTTCCTATGTTGAATCAATAGAGGTAGATGAGGAAAATTTGGCGGAAATTGCGAAAAGATTGGAACTAATTCATAATTTGAAAAAAAAATACGGCAGTTCGGTCGAAGAAATTTTACAGTATGCAGATAGAAAAAAAATAGAATTAGAAAAATTAATCCATTTTGATGAAAATAAAAGGCGTATTGAAAAGGAATATAAAGAAACAGAAGAAGAATTAAATCGTTTCTGTGAAACGTTATCCAATAATAGAAAAGAGGCTTCGCTTCTTTTAACAAAGTATATGAAGCAGTCATTGGAAGATTTGAATTTCTTGGATGTACGTTTTGAAATGGAATTTAAAAGATTAGACCATTTTACAAGCGAAGGATTTGATGAAGTAGAATTTGTCATTTCTACGAATCCTGGTGAAGACTTAAAGCCCCTTGGAGCAGTCGCTTCTGGAGGAGAATTATCTCGAATTATGTTAGCCATTAAAACCGTATTGGCAGATAGTGATGAAATTGATACTTTGATATTTGACGAAATTGATGCGGGGATTAGCGGAAGAACAGCGCAAATGGTGTCAGAAAAATTATCGGTTATTGGCGGAAAACATCAGGTTATTTGCATTAGTCATTTACCACAGATTGTGGCAATGGCAGATTCCCATTTTTTAATTGCGAAAAATGCGGTGTCTGATTTGACAACGACAAAAATAAAAAAATTAAATGAAAATGATAGTGTGATGGAGCTTGCTAGATTGCTTGGAGGAAGTCAGATTACGGAAACAACGTTAGCAAGTGCAAAAGAAATGAAAGAATTGGCAATTCGAGCAAAATTAAACTAGAGTGTTTTTTAAAATAACTCATATACTATCCTTGAGAAATAGGAAGGATAGGTGAGCTGCATGTCGAATAAAAGAAAATACAAACTGTTTTTGAAAGTGATTTTATTAGCAAGTGTTATTTTTACCGCTTTTTATTCAGAGTATTATTTAAGGTCAGTCATACCGGATCACATTAGAATCGTAGTTGATGAAAATGACAAAATTAACTTCCGTTTGCCAATCGGAGGTACGCTTTCTAGCAATAGTAAAGAGGTTATGCTTAGTAAAGAATCCAATATTCCATCCAATGAAGTTGAAATAATTATGGATGAACCTTTTTCTATTCAATCAGAGTCCACGGGTGAATACCAATTGGAGCTTAAACTTTTTGGTTTCTTAAATTTTAAAGATATAAATGTTCAAGTAGTAGAGCCAGAAAATGTTATTCCATGTGGATTACCTATTGGTATTTATTTAAAATCAGACGGAATAATGGTAATTGGTACTTCCACAATTCAGGACTTAAATGGGGTTGAACTGGCACCTGCAGATGGGATTGTACAATCGGGAGACTATATTGTATCGGTTAATGAGCAGCCCATATCGAGCAAAGAAGACCTTATGGATCTTGTAAAAGCAGGCGAGGGAACCGATGTAATACTTACAATTAGACGCCATGATGAATTAATTCCAGTTAAGATTAAACCAGTAAATACGGCACCCGATGAATATAAGTTAGGCATATGGGTGCGTGATGATACACAAGGAATTGGAACCTTAACGTATGTGGATGAAAATAATAATTTCGGAGCTTTGGGACATGGAATTAGCGATTCGGATACAAATGCGATCGTCGAAGCAGAAGGTGGAAATTTATACAAAACAGAGATCAGAGGCATCATTAAAGGAACAGCAGGTTCCCCAGGATCTTTGTCAGGCGTAATATGTTATGGGGATGACGAAAAATTAGGTAAGATAAATAAAAATACAGATAAGGGAATATTTGGGTCGGTAAATGAAGCAATGAAAGAGCAGATTCAGGGCGATCCTATCCCTTTGGGATATAAACAGGATATAAAAACGGGACCTGCGCAAATTATTTGCTCTGTAGACGGGAACTTAGAAGAATATGATGTGAACATTTTGGAAGTGGATACTTCTAGTCATAATCAAAATAAAGGAATTGTTCTACAAGTAACCGACAAAGAACTACTAGAAAAGACAGGTGGAATAGTACAGGGAATGAGTGGCAGCCCGATTGTGCAAAATGGTAAGTTAATTGGGGCAGTTACCCATGTTTTTATACAAGATGCTACAAAGGGATATGGTATATTTATCGAGGAAATGATCAAAACACAACAGCAAAATTAGTTGGTAGGGTTTCGTTATTGTCGAAAGATGCGGGGGCTTCTGTTTGATTCAATATTTAACTTTGTCTATAATAAACTTGTTTTCCAACCGTTGTTTTAAAAAGTATAGGGGGCTTTAATATGACAAAATTGAATGTTGCGATTGCTGATGATAACGAACGAATACTGACATTACTTGATGATTTACTGAAAGCTGATGAGGAGATAAACGTCGTAGGTACAGCAAAAGATGGCGAATCAGCCTACGATTTAATTAGAGAAAAAGAACCAGATGTTGTTTTACTGGATTTAGTTATGCCTAGAATCGACGGCCTTAGTGTTATGGATAAGATCAAGAATGATGCCAATATAAAAAAAATTCCATCGTTTATTGTCATTTCCGGGATAAATAATGAGTCGGTTACGGAAGATGCCATAGGTTTAGGAGCAGCATATTACATCATGAAGCCATTCGACAATGCGATGATCCTAAATAGGGTAAAACAAATTGGTGGAAATAGGAATTCTTTGTCTAGAGAAAGAAAAAGTCAGGTTTCCATACCAAGTAACACAGAGACGAAAGTACGTAATCTAGAACATGATGTTACAAATATCATCCATGAAGTGGGAGTGCCAGCCCACATTAAAGGTTACCAATACTTAAGAGATGCAATTATTATGTGTGTGGATGACATGGATATGTTAAATTCAATAACGAAAATATTGTATCCTGCCATTGCAAAACATTATCAAACGACCCCAAGTCGGGTTGAAAGAGCGATAAGACATGCCATTGAAGTTGCTTGGAGCCGTGGAAAAATGGATACCATTGACGATTTATTCGGCTATACCATTAATACTGGAAAAGGGAAACCTACCAATTCAGAATTTATTGCATTAATTTCCGATAAAATCAGACTAGAATACAAAATTAATAAAATTTAGTTTTCGTAATCTACTAGGTTTGTATATTATATATACTACTTTCAAAGGTTGGCATAATCGTGTATAATATAACCAAATACTAAAACAGGAGGATTACGAATGAAAAATATTTTGTTTGTCGCATCTGAATGTGTTCCATTTGTCAAGACGGGTGGGCTGGCAGATGTAGTCGGTTCATTGCCAAAATATTTCGATAAAGAAAATTATGATGTCCGCATCATGTTACCCAAATACTTGTGTATAAAAGAAGAATTTCGATCAAAAATGAAATATATAACACATTTTTATACCGATTTCTATTGGAGAAATCAATATGTTGGTATATTGGAGATGGAGTATCAGGGAATAACCTTTTACTTTATCGACAGTGAATTCTATTTTGGAGGCCCTTGGCCTTATAGTAATATGTTTGAGGATATTGAAAAATTTGCTTTTTTCTCAAAAGCTGTTTTGTCTGCTTTACCACTTATTGGTTTTCGGCCCGATGTCATTCATTGTCACGACTGGCAGACCGGTCTTGTACCTGTGTACTTAAATGACAGCTTTCAGGGAAATCCATTTTTTCATAACATTAAGACGATTTTCACGATTCATAATCTCAAATTTCAAGGTGTTTGGGATATCGAAACGATACGTAATATAACTGGATTATCGGATTATTATTTTACAAGTGATAAGCTCGAAGCATATTCCAATGGGAATCTTTTAAAGGGTGGTCTCGTTTATTCTGATAAAATAACGACTGTCAGTAAATCCTATGCAGAAGAAATCAAAACCCAATTCTATGGGGAAGGATTGGACGGATTACTTCGTGCAAAATCAAATAACTTAGTTGGAATACTAAACGGCATTGATTATGATTTTTATAATCCAAACAAAGATCCAGATATCCCATATTCCTATGATGTGGATACATTTAAAAAGGGGAAGGTTGCAAATAAATTAGAATTACAAAGAGAGTTGGGGCTTACGATTGATCCTGCAATTTTCACGATAGGTATTGTATCGCGACTTACGGACCAAAAAGGATTTGATCTTATACAATATGTAATCGATCAGATTTGTACGGAAGATGTACAACTTGTTGTCCTTGGTACAGGTGAATCGAAATACGAAGAATTGTTTAATTATTATAGTAGAAAGTATGTGAATCGTGTTTCTGCAAATATTTTTTATTCCGAAGCACTTTCTCATAAAATTTATGCCGGATGTGATGCATTTTTAATGCCTTCTCTTTTCGAGCCATGTGGATTAAGCCAATTAATGAGTTTAAGGTATGGTACAATTCCTATTGTAAGAGAAACGGGAGGATTACGCGATACCGTAGAGCCATATAACGAAATAGCGGGAACAGGAACAGGATTTTCCTTTGCCAATTATAATTCCCACGAAATGCTAAATAGTATTCTTTATGCAAAACGTGTCTTCTATCAAGAAAAGGATGCCTGGAGTGAGATGATAATACGGGCGATGAATCGTGATTTCTCATGGAATGCATCGGCACGGGCGTATGAGTCTTTATATAATGATTTCGTTGAGTAATGCAAACAGGAAAAATTATCGAAAGATATTTTTTCCTGTTTTATTTTAATTACGTCCTAGATTCTTTGCTATCATATTTTATAATAACTTTGTAATAAATTTTTCATTTGACGTACCGTGTATTAATGCTATAATAAAAATGGTATCTATTGGATGATAAGAATCAATAATTGATGAAGAGGAATAATGAATGAGGAATAAGGAAACAGTTCGTGAAATGAAGCAACAGTTACGCGAATGGATCGAAGATAATGATTGGCTTATTAATGAAGAATATATTAAAGATAAAGAATATTATAGTTGCGTGAAAGATATATTTGAAAACAAGTCATTTCAATCGATGAATCAATTCATCCAACATGGTTCGACAACCACAAGGGCACATTGTATACAAGTTTCTTATATGAGCTATCGTATGGCAAAAGCATTGAAATTAGATGCAAGATCGGTGGCGAGAGCAGGGTTGTTACATGATTTGTTCTTATATGATTGGCATACCCATGCAAAAGAAACTGGCGAGTATTTTCATGGGCTAACCCATCCCCGTACAGCATTAAATAATGCGAAAAAAGAATTTGAATTAAATGATATTGAAGCGAATTGTATCTTGAGACATATGTGGCCATTAACTCCAATTCCACCAAAGTACTTAGAAGGGTATTTGATTGTATATGCAGATAAATACTGCGGTGGGGCAGAATTTATGGCAGAGTTCAAAAAATCGATGCGACGATTCATTACAAAAAACGCTTAACTTTGGAAAAAAGGGTGCGGTATCAAAAGAGATACCGCATCCTTTTTTGTTGGGTGCGCCCAGCATGGGCGCAATCTAATGGGTTAAAGTCCCTAACACGTCCT
>JBKTKK010000154.1:0-4885 GCA_047242405.1 Lachnospiraceae bacterium
TAAAATGGCAGCTACGGTAGTAGCAACGGTACCAATTTTACTCGTATATCCATTTGTTCAAAGATTCTTTACACAGGGTGTTATGGTAGGTGCTGTTAAGGGATGATATTATCCTTTGATAAAAATTATAAGTTAGTTTAAAAAAATCTATTTATATATGAAAGATCATCATTAAGTTAATCCTAAATTAATTAATGTAAATTGATTAGTTTTTATATTATAAGGAGGAAGAGGATTATGATTAAGAAGAAATTGGTAGCTTTAGGTTTAGCTACAGTCATGGTCGCATCCGTTTTTTCGGGATGTGGCAGCAAGAAAGCAGGGGAAACAGATGCAACAGTTGCGAATGGATCAGGAGATGGAAGACCTTCTATTTCTATTATGACAATTGATCATTCGGGCTCTCCATTATCTGCAGATGGTTCCGATGAAGTTAAGGAAAGAGTATTTGAGTATACAAACACAAATGTTGAATTTACATTCGTAGCAAATGATAGTTATGAAGATAAATTAGGTGTTACTTTAATGGACCAGAAGAACATGCCTATGATCATTACAGTAGGTACTGACATGAATGCTACCATCGTTTCAGCTGCAAAAGCAGGAGCTTTCTGGGATTTAAATGATTTTATTTGGGATGAAGAAAAATATCCAAATCTTTCACAGGCAAACAAAGACGTTATGAAACAGTTAGTTGTAGACGGACAGCAAATTGGTGTTTACCGTGCTAGACCAATTGGTAGAAATGGTCTTGGTTACAGAAAAGACTGGGCAGATAAGCTAGGTCTTAGTGAGCCAGAAACAATTGAAGACGTTTACAACATGGCTTATGCATTTACAAAAAATGATCCAGATGGTAACGGCGTTGATGATACATACGGTTTAGCATTATGTAAGTATGATGGACCATTTGATATTATTCAAGCTTGGTTTGGTGCTGGTAATGGCTGGGTTGAAAAAGATGGAGAATTGGTTCCTTCTTTTGAAACAGAGGAATATTTAGAAGCTTTAAATTGGATTAAGAAAATGTATGATGAAGGTCTTGTATATCAGGATTTCGCTGTTCGTGATACAAACACATGGCAGGACGGTGTTAAGAATAGCGAATGTGGTATGATGTTAGACGTATTAGATAGTTCTACAAGAATCTGGGATTATTTAGTTAACAATGAAATTCCTGCTGTAAATGGTGATGCAACAGCTTCCATGAACCTTGTTGGTGCTATTCAGAAAGACGAAAACTCTGAACCTGTTACACAGGCTACATCTGGTATGGGTGGTTTCTTTGTTATTACAAAGGCTGCTAAGACAGAAGAAGATGTGGAAAACTGCTTAACATTCTTAGATAAGATGTGCGACGATGAGATGTTAACATTAGCTGATTACGGTTTAGAAGGAAAGACTTATACTGTTGAAGATGGTAAGATTGTTGCTAATACACAATTACAGCCAAATGAAAAAGCTATGAATGGTTTAAATCAGGTTGTTGCATATATTCCTAACATAACACTTGATAATGTAAAGAGAACAGAAAGAAAAGAATTAGAAGAACAAATCAAAGCAGATAATGTACAGTATGCTGTATTTAACCCAGCTGCAGGTTACTTAGTAAACTCCGAAACTTATTCTATGAATGGTGCTTCTTTAGACCAGATCATGGATGATGCTAGAATTCAGTACATCTGTGGACAGATTGACGAAAGTGGTTTACAGGCTGCAATTAAGAACTGGGAAACACAGGGTGGATCAAAAGTTAAAGAAGAAGTAAATACATTATATCAAGCAGATCAAACGAAATAATTCTAAATAGAAAAGTACTTTCGTATAATATTGAAAAAAGAAACGCCTTGGTTCCAGGGCGTTTCTTTCACATAAAATTCTTTTTATGTATGAATTGGCCTAAGGGATAGGAGGAGAGGTATGAATTGGGAACAAGAGTGGGAAAATCCTTCCATGCGTGCACGTATTAAACCATTTTGGTTTTGGAATGGTGACATGAATGAAGAAGTGATTGATATGCAGCTTAGAGAGATGAAAAAACAGGGGTTAGGTGGCGCGTTTATCTGTGCTAGACAGGGGCAGACAATACCCTACTTAAATCAAGCGTGGTTTGATAAAGTTTCTTTTGCATGTGAGAGAGCGAAACGATACGGTTTAGAAGTGTGGCTTTATGATGAATATCCTTATCCGAGTGGAATGAGTGGTGGGGAGGTACTATTAGAACATCCAGAAGCGGCACACACACAGTTAGTACATAAAAGTTATACGATAGAAGGTGGGAAAGATGAAGAAATCGTTTTTGACTGGCAGAAAGTACTTTATGCAAAAGCAGTGCGTATTGATGAGGATAATAAATTAGATTGGAGTAATACCATTGACTTGTCAGATTTTATTGGAAATCGGCAGGACACGGAAATATACCAAAAAACAGGGTTAACTTCATATAATAATAAAAGATTTTTTTCCTATGGGCCCAAGAAGGTACTATCCTGCCAGTTGCCAAAGGGGAAATGGAAAATAGAAATCTACACTCAGAAATATTTAGATGACTTTAAATATTATGGTAACTATTTAGATCCTTGTAATAAAGATGCCGTTTATTCATTTTTAGAAACAACGCATGAAAAATATGCGAAAGCACTTGGAAATGAATTTGGTAAAAGTATATATGGTATGTTTTCCGATGAGGTGGGGATGCTTGGTAGACTACCGTGGTCTACTTGTTTGCCAGAATATTTCTTAAAGCGAAATGGCTATGATATTAGGGATGTATTAAACGCCATTCACCATAGGGATGTAAAAGATGCTTATAAAATCAGGTATGATTTTTACCAGACAATTCACGAACTATTTCGAGAAAGTTATCACAAACAAGTATCTAACTGGTGTGATAACCATCATTTGCTTTATGCAACGGAAGTTCCATCTATGCGCAGATCTACCCAAGTATACAGTCATGTACCCGGGGGGGATACGTCCCATGAAAAATTAGGAAGATCTTTAGATTGGGTCTATGATCGCTATTTAGCTAGTTATAGAAGTTGTGCTCAGGGAGTTAGTTCCATGGCACGTCAAATGGGACGGGATTTGGCAATGATTGAAAGTTTTCATAGTGTGGGTTGGTCCATGACACTACAAGATGCAAAGTGGATGTTTGACCTTTTAGGGGCTCAGGGAATTAACCTATACAACGTACATGCTTTTTATTATACAATTGATTCAATTACGAAACATGACGCACCACCTTCACAGTTCTTTCAAAATCCTTATTGGAAAAATTACCATTTGCTTGCGGATTATGCGGGTAGATTAAGTTCGTGGGTTAGTAATACAGAAGCTATGCATGAAGTCGCTTTATTAGATCCAGTAGCGACCCTATGGACACATTTGGGTAATCCAATGCAAAAATTTACATATGCTGGGGAAGATGATTTTGAAAAAGCACAATTTGAGCAATTAAAATCAGATTGGATTCATATTGCGAAGACGCTTTTTCATGCGCAGATAGGCTTTGATTTTTTAGATGGTGAAGTAATGGCCATGGCAGAGGTTACCAATGGAAAATTAGTAATTGGCAAAGCCTCATACTCTGTAATCGTTATACCACCGAATACGGCTATGGAATGTTTTGTTACAGAAAAGTTGAAAGCATTTATTGAAGATGGCGGTAAAGTAATAGGGTTAGGGTTGCTCCCATGTGATGTAATTGACCAAGATAAAAATGTGGTGGAACGATATAAAAATATGTTTCAAGTTACAAATAAGATAGATTCGGATTATTGGAAAGAAAATGATAGTTTTATGAAAAATCCAATTATAAAAGAAAATACCGTATTTATACCTACCAGTGGGGCCGTATCAAAAGCTGGGATAGAAAAAACGCTTGCACATGTAATTAACGGATGGATAAAGCCGCAAGTGAAAGTAGAAGCGCGGAAGGATGTAGAAAATGAATTATTTTCTTCGATACGTATGGATGTTGATGGTGATTTATATGTATTCGTAGGAAATCACGGAAAAACACCAGTAACTGCTTTAATTGAGATTCCGGATCATACCTATTCCTTTGCTGGAGTCATGAGCTTGGAAAATGGTAACAAAACAAAAGTTGAAATTGATTCCTATAAAATTGGGGTTTCATTGGGCGAATATGAAAGTCAACTGTACTGTATTAGTAGAAAAGCCCTTGGTGAAGAATGGGCAGAAACAATTAATCATTCCATTGTTTCTATTCCTGCAACTGAAAATATGGATGTGACCATAGATCGGGATAATGTTTTCCGAATCGATACCTTTGCTATTTCTTTGGACAACAAAACGTGGAAGGAAACGGAAGTGAAGACTTTTGTGGAATTATGCGATTCCTTAAATTTGTTATCAGGAGAACATTTAACCTACGTAGGGGATTTTGGAACACCAAAAAATATATCCATTCACTATCCAATAACCGCTTATTTTAAGGCATCCTTTCATGTAAAGGACTTACCGAATCATATACACTTATTAATGGATAAACGTGCAATAAAAGAGCGGTTTATCATGGATTTAAATGGATATAAGATAACAGAAAAAGATTTTGGACCTGTGTTTGTTAATGACCAGAATAACCGTCTATGCGATATTACACCGTTTATTCATTTCGGGGAAAATGAACTACATGTTACAGTAGTAATAGAAAAGGATTCCGATGGAATTTGTGATCCATTGTATTTATTAGGAGATTTTGGTGTGATAGGAAATGAAATTGTATCGTTACCAAGAAAAGCAAAGATGGATTGGAAGTATATAAAAGGCTTTCCTTATTTTAGTGGTACATTTACATTTCATAAAAAATGGGCTGTTGCAAAAGAGGGGCTCTTTGATACCGTCCAAATCGAGCTGGTTG
>JBKTKK010000154.1:4895-5576 GCA_047242405.1 Lachnospiraceae bacterium
GCCATTCACTGGGTATTCGGGCATTTGCACCTTATCGATTTCAATGTAAAAAGGATTGGATTAAACAAGAAAATGAAGTTGAAATAGGATGGACGAATACTTTGGTGAACATGTTAGAAGGATCTTATTTTGATTATGAACATCATACAACAGTAAAAATTAAATAATAAATATAAAATAATAATATAAAATAAAGTGAGTAGGGGGCTATCTTATGGAAGCAATTAAACAGAAGAAAAATACGTTACTTTTTGATTACCCAGCTGCGTGGTGGCATGATATGTGGCGGGAAGGGCTTGTAAGTGGAAATGGAATAATAGGTGCAAATGTTTATGGAGGAACCAAAGTTGAAACGGTAATGCTTAGTCATACTGGTTTGTGGCATGGAGGGTTTGAGGATAAATTGCCGAATGTGAGCAAAGCTTTTTATGAAATGCGTAAAAAAATGGATGAAGGAAATTATAAAGAGGCGAGTTGGGAGATTGTAAATGAACTAAAAAAAACTGGATACAAAACACAATTAGAATCTCCCTTTCCTTTGGCCGATTTTCAAATCCATGTGCAACCACAAAAAGGTTTTAGCGAATATCTGCGCGCACTAAACATGGAAACAGGAGAGGTGAGTTCTCAATGGATTGATGATGGCACGTTCTTTAAAAGGGACTTATTTGTCTCCCGTGC
>JBKTKK010000155.1:0-5487 GCA_047242405.1 Lachnospiraceae bacterium
CCCATAATATTCTCCATGAGAATAAACCATCGGATCTGCTTTACTTAAATCAAATCTATTTTTCTCATCAAGATATTTTTCATCTGCATGTACTGCCACTACTTCTGCAATAAACATATCATGGGAACCTAAGGCTTTTATTTCCTTAACAATACATTCAATATTAACTGGACTCTCTTCAATAAGAGGTGCATTTACAACCTTTGCCTTGCCTTTCGTCAGTTTCATCTCATGAAATTTATCTACATCCCTGCCTGATTTCACACCACAATAATCGGTAGCATAGGCAAGGGATTCTGTCGTAAGGTTAATTACAAACTCTCTCGTCTCCACTAATATAGGATAAGAATACCTTTCTTTTCGAACGGATATATATACCATCGGCGGATTCGTACAAACTGTACCAGTCCATGCTACTGTAATGATATTAGATTTATTATTTTTATCTGCCATTGAAACCATGACTGCAGGTAACGGATAAACCATATTTCCTGCCTTCCATATTTGTTTCGCCATATAACCTCCCTTAATTCTGCAAGGCAGTCGCTAGCTTAGGAATTAATTGCTTTTTACGTGATACTACTCCAGGCAAAATCGCAGATTTACCTTCTACTTTTGTATTAAATGCTCCTAAGATAAGGCGATCCGCATCGTTTCCTTCGCAAATTAACTCTGTAGATTCGTCAATAATATTGGTCAACATAAAATATATCATATCAAGACCATGCTTCTTGCGGGCCTGATCAAGAAAAGGGCCTAACTTACCTTTTATATCCGCCAATTCATCCTCATTCATTGAACTAATTTGTCCTACACCAACAGACTTGTCTTCCATAGAAAACTCTTTGAAATCTTGATAGAATATCTCTTCTGCCGTCTTCGCCTTTAAGTTGCTTCCAGCCGCAAACATTTCTTTTGCAAAGGCTTCTGGTTTAATTCCAGCAATATCGGCCAGTTGCTCTGCGCTGTGTCGATCAACGGCTGTACAAGTAGGAGATCGGAATAATAATGTATCGGATATAATCGCACCACATAGTAATCCAGCAATGGTTTTATTTAACTCTACACCATTTTCCTGGTACATCTGATATATTATTGTTGCAGTGCAGCCTAGTGGCTGATTTCGAAAGAAAACAGGCGACATTGTTTCTATTGTTCCTAACCGATGGTGATCAATAATTTCCATTATCTCTGCACTTTCTATACCATTAACTGCTTGTGACCGCTCATTATGATCCACCAATATCACTTGTTTCCTTTGCATATTTAAAAGATTTCTTCGTGAGATCATTCCCAAATACTTTCCTTGCTCATCCAATATAGGAAAATCTCTATGGCGCAACTTAGCCATTGTTCCGCGAATATCTTCTATAAAATCTTCAGTATTAAATGTTATTAAATGATCTCGTTTCATAAAATAACTAATTGGCATACTTTGATTAATTAATCTAGCTGCTGTAAATGTATCAAAAGGAGTACTAATTACAGTGCAATTTCTCTCCTGGGCTAATTTTCGAATGGTTAAAGATACTGGCGCACCTTCGCATACAATAATACATCCAGCTTTCATTTCAATGGCACAAAGCTGCGCTTCATAGCGATTTCCTAAAATCACTAGATCGTTTTCCTCTATATAATTCTCCATCATATCAGGATTCGCTGCTGCAACTAATACCTTTCCTTGTGTGAAATAAGCTCTACCATCTCCAACGATTACTTCTCCTTCAAGTGTTTCCACAATATTTTTATACTGTGTATGTGCAGTCGATAAGATACTACTGTCATAAGCCTCCATATAAGAATTTGTGATATCACCAATTGTAATCAATCCCTCAAGGCGCTTATTTTTCGTAATCGGCAATGTAACAACATTCGCATCTTTCATTAACGCCCATGCCTTCTTTAAAGAAATATTACGCGCCACACCTTCTGTTTCTCGTATTTCAATATCTTTAACCTGTGTTCCAACATCTTCGATAAGCGCTGGTGCTTGTACTCCAAAATAATTCAAAAGAAATTGCGTTTCTTCATTTAAACTGCCTGCACGTCGTGGTTCATATATTTGATCGCTTATTTTATTTTTTAGTGCAGCATAAGCAATCGCAGAGCATATGGAGTCCGTATCCGGATTCTTATGCCCAATTACAAAGATTTTCCGCTTGTTCTCTTTTTCCATTCATTCCTCCATTTTGGCATCCTGCCGCACAACATACACCAATAGCATCTCGTTATTGCCATATATTTTTTACAAAAGATCCCTAAATTTCCGTATATTTTTCTTATGCTAAATGTACCCTTTTTATATTAGTATCCAACGACTTTTTTTATATATTCCACTTCCTAAAATTGGACAAAGACAAATAGCCAAGTTCATTTTTAAAACTTGGCTTCAAAAATTACTTCTGTTTAGTTTGCTTCTGTTTCTGGCTCTGTCTCTAATACCCCCACCAGATCATCCAACACAAAGCTACTAGCATTATAATTTGGAAGTGATGCCAGTTTTGCCTGATGTTGATTATAAATTGTAACGCCAACAGCTGTGCCTAAACCAGCCAATATCAATACCGTAACTGCCCAAGCTGTAGCAGTTTTTACTTTCTTAACCTTTTTCTGCTTTGCTAAAATTTCTTTTCTATTTTTTTTGTATTCTTTATATTTATCAACTTTTTCCTGGCTCATTGTCGTAATTCCTTCCCATTTATTCCTATTCTAAACAATTCTAAACAGCTGTTCACCTGTAATGTTTAAAAGCGGGGAGAACACTGTATTTTTCTCATTCTTATGCTCCCGATTGGAGTCTATGTATAAATCATAACATATCTTACTAAAAAAGTGTGTATTTTTTTTGAATTTTTTTTATTAATTTTTGTAACAAATCTACCAAATTCATTTTTAAAAACCCAACAATTTATACATAGTATTATATTTTCTCAATTCAAACAATGCGAAGATTTAATAAATTTTATTTTGCAATTTTATTACATTTGTATATTAAGTTTAAAATCCAATAAAAAAATGGCATATTTCCATCTTTTTTTTAAATTTCTTATTATTTATTGTTACATATTGTATTATATACGAAAATATACATATCGTAAAGATGGGAATTATGTCCAAAAGAAAAATTATACGAAATGAACAAATCAAGAATCAATAGAACATTTTTATGGTAAATAATAGAAAATAGATGCTTATATTTTTAAATATAAGCATCTATTTTGTAATAAATATTAACTTTTGTTAACTTTCAAACTGCATGTTATAAAAACGTGCATAAATATTATTTTTATTCATTAAACTTGCGTGGGTTCCTTCCTCTGCAATTCCATCTTCTGTCAAAACGATGATCCGTTCCGCATTTCTAATTGTTGATAGGCGATGTGCGATTACGATCGTCGTTCGATTTTTTGCAAGTTTTTCTAACGATTCTTGTACAACTTTTTCACTTTCATTATCAAGAGCAGATGTCGCCTCATCAAAAATTAATATAGATGGGTCTTTTAAAAACACGCGGGCCAAAGATAATCTTTGTTTTTGTCCTCCAGAAAGTTTTACCCCCCTTTGACCAATATCCGTATTATATCCATCCGGCAATTCCATAATAAATGCGTGGGCATTGGCATTCTTCGCTGCGGTATATACTTCCTCGTCTGTTGCCCCTGGTTTACCGTAACGAATGTTTTCCATAATGGTACCTGTAAATAAGTACACATCTTGTTGGACAATACCTATATTAGATCTCAAACTTTTTAATGTCATATTTCTTATATCAATTCCATCAATAACAATTTGCCCTTCGCTTACTTCATAGAACCTTGGAATTAAACTACATAGCGTTGTTTTACCCGCTCCTGACGATCCTACTAACGCAACATACTCCCCTTCTCTTACCTTTAGATTAATATTTGTTAATACATTTTCTTTGTTATCATCATAAGAAAAACTTACATTGTTAAACGCAATAGCCCCGTCAAGATTCTCCACACTTACTGCTTCTGGTAAATCTTTAATATCCGGTTCAATGGATAAGATTTCTATAAAACGTTCATACCCAGATGCCCCATTTTGGAATTGCTCTGTAAAATTAATTAACTTTTTAACTGGCTCTGTAAATGTTCCTATATATAATACAAAAGTCACCAAATCTGTTACTTGTAACGATCCCCTTGTAAGGAAAATAGCGCCTGCCACTACAACGATAACGGTAATTAATGACGTGAATGCCCCAAGTCCTGCGTGATACCCGGCCATACACATGTATGCTTTCTTTTTACTTGTTAAAAAAGCTTGGTTTCCCGCATCAAACTTTTCCTTTTCAATGTCTTCATTTACAAAAGACTTCACTACACGAATCCCCGATAAACTATCTTCAATCTGTGCATTAATATCTGCTATTTTTGCTCGGTTTCTTTTAAATGCCCTCTTTAATTTCCCGTTAAAATAGTAGGCATATAGAAACATAATAGGTAAAATGGCAAATGTACATAAGGCTAATCCCAAATGAATATTAACCAATATTAAAAACGATCCAATAAACTTAATAAGCGAAATAACGATGTCCTCTGGCCCATGGTGAAACAATTCACTAATTTCAAATAGATCGTTTGTTACACGAGACATTAATTGTCCTACTTTTTGATTATCGTAAAAACGGAATGATAATTTTTGATAATGATCAAAGATTTCTGTACGCATATCCGTCTCCATCTTAGAACCCATAATATGGCCAAATGAAGCAATAAAATAATTACACGCACCTTCAATTAGTATAAGTGCGACCATAAAAATTGCCAACTTTAATATGGCACTAAGGGCAGCGCTCGATTCTCGGTATATAACATCATTTGTTATATACCGTACGATTAGCGGCATAACAAGGCTGACTCCAGCTCCAATTAGGGCGCATAACATGTCAGCAAAAAATAAACCTTTATACGGTTTATAGTATCCAATAAATTTCTTCCATTTATTTTTCATATTTCCTCCTCTGTTCTCGATTGATCCCAATCGCATAAGTATTATTCTACCAATGAAATGCGATTGAATCAATATGATACTAAAACTGTAAAAATTAGGTGTATAATAAAACAATGCTTTGTAGTGTTCTCTACAAAGCATTGCAATTTTAATCTTTTTACTGTAACGCCATTCTAGCTGCTCCATAAATTCCTGCATCATTTCCTAACTCTGCCAAGCGTATACACGGTATTTCCGATGAAATCGTGACTGATTTCTCAAAATTTTTCCTTATAAGGTCTAATAAAAATGTTCCAGCCTTCGAAACTCCTCCACCGATAACAAATACATCTGGATCAACCGTTAAGGTAACTGTTGCCATAACCATAGCTAAGTATTTCCCTAACACTTCCGTCGCCTCTAGTGCAATCAAATCACCACTCTTGGCGCAATCAAACACATCTTTTGCAGTTAAATTTTCAAAATTCTCTAATAAAGATTTTCGATTCCCTTCACTTATCAGTTGCTTAG
>JBKTKK010000156.1:0-5413 GCA_047242405.1 Lachnospiraceae bacterium
GTAGAAAACTATAATGTAACAAAGGCGGAGAAATTGATTCCAGCCTGTGATTTATCAGAGCAAATATCGCTTGCTTCAAAGGAAGCCTCCGGTACTGGTAATATGAAACTTATGTTAAATGGAGCTGTAACCCTTGGGACAATGGATGGGGCTAATGTAGAAATTCATAATCTCGTTGGCAATGACAATATTTATATTTTTGGGAAATCAAGTAATGAGGTCATTATGCATTACAAAAATAAGGATTATCATCCGATGCAATATTACAAAGAGGATGAAAGAATTTCACAGCTCGTGAATTTTATAGTAAGCAATGAACTTTTGCAGATTGGATGTGAGGAAAATTTACGGCGCTTACACCATGAGATCATTACAAAGGATTATTTTATGACACTATTAGATATGAATGACTATATTCGTGTAAAGGATCAGGCATTACTCGATTATAGCAATCGAAAAGAATGGGCGAAAAAGATGTTGATTAATATTGCTAATGCGGGATATTTTTCATCCGATCGAACAATTCGAGAGTATAATAAAGATATTTGGCATTTAACCGATGAGCTATGAGCGGCGTAAAGCTGTTAAAAAACGGGTTATGCAGTAATTCATAGCCCGTTTTAAAGTATTAGAGATTAATGATTATGTTCTTCTAATAAGCGGTCAAAATCGTAATCAAGTAACCGATGATAATAGCCTCCCATTTCATCGAAAGTAAAGCAATAGTTATATTGATCAATTTTTTTGTCAGGGAAAGAGAATACATACTGGAATTCTGGGTGTTCTATTTTTCTACAAATATACGCATTGGAATATTTTTGGAAAAGTGACTTTATTTGTTCTAGATCAAAGTTCCTACTTCTAGTAAGCTCAATTAAATCATATAAAAAACGCTTATCTTTATAGACTTCTTCAATTCGTTTGAGTCCATTGCTATCCGCAGTAAACTTAAATCTACCATTTTCTAATGAAACGGAAAGGTCTGTTTCTTCTATCCCTGCTTCTAGAAATAACTTTTGAATTGCTCTTAGACATATTTCGTTATTTGAAAATGATGCATTTAATAGATGATTAATTAGGTCTAAATCATAGTAAATGCTTACATTTCCCTGTAAACTTCCAAGTTTGAGTCCGCCTTCGTATATGGTTGATTCAATGCTATTTTTTAATATATCAAATGTAAAGTTATCTTTATTTGTCATAACTTACTCCCTTCTATTAAACAAACGCTAGGCTTTCTTGTATTTTGTTTCTGAAAGATCATAATGTCAATGTAGCTTGAATTAGAAGAAAAGTCAAGCGTGTTTGTAATTTTGTGAATAGTAGAAAAGATAAGACATCAAAAAAAGGACTATGTCTATTGGTGATTTGCTTTTCTTATGATAAGGTAGAAAAATATTATAATAAAGGGGTAAAAAGATGGCAAAAAATATGACTGGGGGAAGTATCCCCAAATTATTAATTGGTTTTACAATACCGACAATATTAGGAAATTTATTTCAACTAACGTATAATGCTGGAGATGCCATTATTGTTGGACAATTTGCAGGGAAAAATTCATTAGCTGCAGTCGGATGTGCCAATCCGATTATGAATATAATAATTTTTTTAATCGTGGGCCTTTGCTTGGGGGCCTCGGTGCTTATGAGTGAGTTTTTTGGAGCAAATGATGTAGAGAAGTTCAAAAGAGAGGTTTCTACGACAATCATTATAGGTTTCTTTTTTACTATTTTCGTAACAATCCTCCTAAATATATTCGTAACACCGATTCTACTTTTAATACGAACACCAAAAGATATTGTGAAAGATGCGGCACAGTACTTACATGTGATTTTTGCTGGACTAATATTCACCTTTTTGTACAACGTATATGCAGCTGCCTTACGAAGTATTGGTGATTCGAAATCACCGATTATATTTTTAATCATTTCATCCATTACAAACGTATGCTTAGATCTTATATTTGTAGCAGGATTTCATATGGGTGTATTCGGTGCAGCACTTTCCACTGTTATAGCAGAGGCAGTATCTGCTATATTATGTATTATATTTGTCTATCGGAAGGTAGAGGTGTTACAAATAAAGAAAAAAGAATGGGTTGTGGATAAGCAATTACTAAAAACAACGGTCGGTTATAGTTGGGCCAGTGCGATGCAGCAAACTTGTCTTTACATAGGAAAGGTATTGGTACAAGCAGCCGTAAATCCACTTGGTGTGGATAGTATCGCCACCTTTAACGCAGTTAACCGAGTGGATGATTTTGCTTTTACCCCCCAACAAAGCATTGCCCATAGTATGACTGTATTTATTGCACAAAATAGAGGGGCACAAAAGGAGGAACGTCTCCGAAAAGGTTTTCGATGGGGAATGTTAATAGAAATCATTTATGGTTGTGTTATTTGCATGGTCGTATTTATATTTGCAAAACATTTAATGAAAATATTTATTGGTAAAGAGTCCAATGTTATTGAGCTTGGCGTTGCTTATTTAAAGGCTATGGCGTTTTTCTATTTGCTACCGGCATTAACCAATGGTATACAAGGTTACTTTAGGGGAATGGGGAAAATGAAGGTAACGTTAGCCTCGACGTTTACACAGATGTTATTTCGCGTCTTATTTTCTTATATACTGGCACCTATTTTTGGAATCCAGGGTATTGCCTATAGTTGCTTCGGTGGATGGGTAGCAATGCTAATATATGAAATACCGATTCTTGTAAAGGATTTGAAACGGAGGGATAACCACTTGTTACAAACGTTATAAATCTAAAATTAATTTTATTTATTTTGTGTAAATTTTGCTATATAGGTGTAAAATATTGTCAAGACTTATTTGTAAAAGTATGATATCGTTTATAAAAAGTTGGAGACAAAAAAGTGGGAGGGGGATTTTATGATAATTGGATACTTAGAACTTGAATTATATGCGCCATGGGTACACTCTTTGAAAGAAAAAAGAATGGAAGTACAGAGTTTAGTAAATAAATTAATAAATAAATTCCGTGTTTCTGCGGTAGAAGCAAAGGACCAGGATATCCATCAACGAATCGTGATTGACATTGCCTACTTAGCAGCAAATCCAGCTCTAGCGGATAGCATTGCAGATCGATTAATAAATTATGTAGAAACAAATACAGAAGCCGAAATTGTGAAAGTAATTCGAGAACAATACTAATAGATAAAAAAGTTAGAACAATAGGTTCTAACTTTTTTATCTAAATAATCGATTTATTATTGGGCACGTAGATGAAACATCCTAGCTAAGGATAGTCTGAATTTATTGTCATTTCATAGGCTTAAAGTAGTGTGAATTTTTATGAATAATTTCATAACTACCGTTAATGCCATCATAAATATGTTTCGTAATAATATCTTTGAGTCCATCCATATCGTTATGAACGAGGGTATCCAAGATTTGTAAATGTTGGTTGTAAAGGTTAAGTAATACCTCTTTATCATTGAGGTTTAAAAACAATCGAAAACGTTCGTATTGCTGACTGATACCAGATAAAAACGTCCATATGTTTGCATGATTCGCTGCTTCATATAGGGTTTGATGAAAGTGGTTATCACTTTTAATAAATTCTCTCGCCAGTTTTAAAGAATCATCCTCTTCAAAAATAGATTCTCGTTGTTCCTCTAATAAGATACGTAGTTTTAGGTATTGAGAGTTTGTAAAGGAAGCCGATAGATCCCGTAGAATGGACTGCTCTAAATTTTCGCGCATATATAATACATCCGTAATCTTATTTAGGTCAATAAGGGATACGAAGGTGCCAATATGTGGTTGTATTTCAAGTAAACCTTCGTTCTCTAACGCCTTAAATGCGTCACGGACTGGAGTACGGGAAACATTATATTTTTTTGCAGTTTCGATTTCACTTATGGAACTACCGGGCATAATTTCCAAGTAGATAATTTCATTTTTGAGTTGTTTATATACAACCTCTGAGGTTGCAGATTTCACGTGTGTATTCAAGTTAATATCCTCCCGTAGGTTCGTTGACAACTGTAATAATCATAGCATTATTTTTAATTTGAATCAAGGATTTAAAATATAGGATTGACACTTGTATACAAGTAGTGTATGATAAATATGAACAACAAAACAATAAAGTTAAATATGTTTATTAAAGCTACAGAAATGATCATACGAAATTAATATTTGTGTTGTATACATATGTTGATTGTATTGGTCTAGGATACGAAGGGAGATTAACTTATGAAATTATCATTTCGTTGGTATGGTGAAGATGATCAGGTTACATTACAAAACATTAGACAAATCCCAGGGATGCGTTCAATCGTAACAGCCGTTTATGATGTTCCAGTTGGTGAAGTATGGAGCCGTGAAAGCATTAAGGCATTAAAGGACTCTGTTGAAAAGTCTGGTTTGGTTTTTGATGTTATTGAAAGTGTTCCAGTACATGAAGATATTAAATTAGGAAAAGAAACAAGAGATCGTTACATAGCAAACTATTGTGAAAATATTCGTCGTTTAGCAGAAGCTGGTATTAAATGCATTTGCTATAACTTCATGCCAGTATTCGACTGGACAAGAACACAGCTTGATCATGAATTAGAAGATGGTTCTACTTCATTAGTCTATTATCAAGAACAAGTTGATAAGGTAAATCCTTTAGAAGGTGATTTAACATTGCCAGGATGGGATGCAAGCTATACAAGAGAAGAATTAAAGCAAGTTGTAGCGGAATACCAAAGTATGACAGAAGATAATTTATGGAGTAATTTAGAATACTTCCTTAAGGCAATTATCCCTGTTGCAGAAGAATGTGATGTAAAAATGGCAATTCATGAAGATGATCCTTGTTGGAGTATTTTTGGATTACCTCGTATTATTACATGCGAAGAAAACTTAGATAGATTCTTAAAACTTGTTGATAGCCCATATAACGGTATTACATTATGTACAGGATCCCTTGGATGCAGCTGCAAGAATGACGTAGTTCATATGGCAGATAAGTATTCTGCAATGGGAAGAGTGCATTTTGTTCATGCAAGAAATGTAGCAATTCTTGAAAATGGATTTGAAGAAAGAGCACACTTATCTTCTTGCGGAAGTTTAGATATGTTCGCTATTTTACAGGCATTACACAAAAATGGTTTTGACGGCTATATCAGACCAGATCATGGTAGAATGATTTGGGGTGAAACAGGACGCCCAGGCTATGGTCTTTATGACCGCGCTTTAGGTGCAACTTATATTAATGGTATTTGGGAAGCTTTAGATAAGATGCAACCAGTTGAAAAATAAAACTTTATAAGAAGTGAATTTAGGCCATTTGTTTTCTAATAAGAAAACAAGTGGTCTTTTTTATATGAATTGTCTTCCTCTTGCAAACAAAAGTACATCCTATGCGTAAAAACAAGATGACAAAAGATTGAATCTGTGC
>JBKTKK010000157.1:0-5337 GCA_047242405.1 Lachnospiraceae bacterium
ACGTGTTAGGGACTTTAACCCATTAGATTGCGCCCATGCTGGGCGCACCTAAAAAGGCTGGCATAAATGAAAGATTTTATGCCAGCCTTTTCAAGGTTGTTATTAATTTCTGGCTTTTGTATCACATGGAACTGTGAATTCACCGGATTTAATTTCATCAATCTTTTCAGAGATCATTGTACGTACATCTTCAGGGATCTCCTCTTCCATAGCATAATAAGGTGCTACTTCGACAATGCCTTCTGCCATACCTAATTGTCTTACTTCACCTACGAAGTTTCCGTCAATTACATCTTTGATTGCTACATCAATTAACTTTGGTACATTGTAAATACCAGATGTAAGAATTGTATTAGGTGCTAACTCATGTTGGTCATAGGAATCTCCAAAGGCATATATACTTGCATCAGCAGCCGCATTGATTGCTCCCGTACCGCCCTCATTCGCACAGTGACCGATCACATCCACTCCGCCTTCAATCATAGCTTTTGCTGACTCTTTTGCCAATGCAGTATCGGTAAATGAGCCAGTCCAAGCTGTTTGCACTTCTGTATCAGAATTAATAGACTTTGCACCATCTTCGTAAGCATTCATAATCTTTACTAAAGATGCACCCTGTACAGGGCCGATAAATCCAACCTTTCCAGATTCTGTCATACTTGCAGCTAACATACCAAGGATGTACCCACTTTCTTCACATTTCATAACATAAGACGCTACATTATCCGCTGAAGCATCGGCTTCAATACAAATAAATTTTGTATCCGGAAACTGTTCTGCAACTTCCAAAGCAGGATCACCAAATTGAAAACCATGTCCGATTACAACGTCATAGCCAGATGCTGCATAGTCGGTAAATGCTGCCGCCATATTTGCTGCTTCTAAGTTTTCTGTGTAGGTGATTTCACAACCATACTTTTCTTCAATTAACTTTAATCCTTCGTATGCAGACTGATTCCATCCCATATCGTTTACTGCACCAGTTACACAAAGTGCAACTTTTAAAGGTTCTTTATCTAATGTTGAAGTTTCATCACTACCCTTTTCTACCTCTTGGCTAATGCTTCCTGTTGTTTTTGTTTCGTCATCGCTGGACTTACTTCCACATCCTGCCAAAGCTGCAACTGTTAAAGATGCACTCAATAAAAGCGCTACTATCTTTTTCATTTTTACTCTCCTTCGTATGTTCCTGTTTTATATTAAGCGCCATTGGCTACTTATATATTGTGCTGTTATTCGTGCTACATAGTTCTTCCATTTATACAAGAAACTATTTAATAAAGATTCGAGGTTCAGCAGACCAACCAATCTATCTCGTTATTAAAGCAAGAGACATCCTAGATGTGGTTAAATCATGTTCATACGATTTGGTAAATGTATATTTCCTCGTTTACAAATCGCTTGTGCATGTTCTTTTGCTTCTCGATAAAGTTCTTCTTCATTAATGGTTAGAAGGACACGATTTTTCATTAACCATTTTCCGTCACACATTGTAGATTCTACATTGGAAGAATGCATTGAAGTAACTAAATTTGCAATGGAATCATGCATTGGTAACATACCTGCTGAATCTGGATTAATAATAATTAAATCTGCCTTTTTTCCCACTTCTAAGCTACCGTATATATGATCATCTAATAGCGCCTTTGCTCCGTAAATTGTTGCCATTTTTAAAATTTCTTGTGCCTTTACAACATCTGGTTCCAATCTCCACCCCTTATGAATTAAAGAAGTAACCCACATTTCATCCACCATATCCATACGATTATTTGTTGGTGCACCATCTGTTCCGATTGATACACATACACCTTCGCGCAACATACGTGGAATTTTTGCAAAACCAAGCACGCGCATCGCAGATGCTGGATTATGGGATACCTTTACATCGTGGTCACGGAACATTTCAACTTCTTCATTTGTTAACCACACCGTATGTACTGCCAGAAAATTTTTATCTAAAACTCCCAAATCGTTTAAGTGGCTTACCGTAGCCTTTCCTCTATTTTCAAGTGCATACGCAACTTCTTCCTTTACTTCTGCCACATGCATATGTACACCGACATTGTACTGATCAGCTAACTCTTTCGTCCTTATAATCAAATCATCGGTACAGTTAAAGATTGTACGAAGCCCAAACCAAACACCAATTCTACCATCTGCTGTGTTATGAAACTTTTTTATATTATCCAACTGAATATCTAATTCTTCCTGTGTCGTTTTCTGCCAAGACTTTGGAAGTCCCTCCCCGCTGTCCATAACAGACTTCGCAAGTTTCGCACGAATACCAGCCTCTGTAACTCCTCTTACCATACCGGATACAAATTGTCCTCCCGGTTCTGCAATTGATGTACATCCGGCCTTAATCTGTTCTGCACAACAAAGTAATGTGGAAATGTAAGAATCTTCTTCTGTCATATTACTTTCATATGGCCAAATACGATCGTGGAGCCAAACAAGTAAGTTTACATCATCACCGAGCCCCCTTGCCAATTGCTGTGAAGTATGTACATGGGTATTTACAAAACTAGGCATAACTATTTTACCCTTACAATCATATATTTCATCATAATTTTCTTCTTCGAAAGATCCAATTTTTACGATTTTATCATCTTCAACAAGTAAATTACCCTTTGTATAAACATCTGTATTTTCATTCATCGTAACAATCATCGCATTTTTCAGTAATATTTTCATTCTTATACTCCCCTGGCTGTTTATTTAATCGAATTTATGCGTTCATTATAATGAACATTTTACAGGTTGTCAATTACTTTTTTTCGAACATTGAAGAAAGATATTTGACGAATGGACAATTAATCTTTATAATATTAAAATAAAATACCATACTGTTTCGTTACTTAAAATAACTATACAGGGTGAAAGGGGATTAATGCATGGCAAATATTGACTTAATTAAAATAGGAAATTATATAAAGAAACGTAGATTAGAACAAGGTTTATCCATTCGGGATCTAGCCGCAAAGTCAGGCATTGCGGCTAGTACTATTAGCCAAATTGAAACCGGTAAAACTTCCCCCAATATAACTTCTTTAAACGCGATCTGCGATTCCCTGAATTTTCCAGTGTCTTCCTTATTTGTTGAGGAAGACTCTGCGCGAATAAAATTAGTTCGGAAAAACGAACGTCGTACCTTTATTCGCAATGTTAGTAATGGACGGGCACTGGTGGAATCTATGATTACCAACGGAAATTTTGATATGTGGGGGGCAGTGATAGATATTCCTCCCCATTCCGATTCTGGTAATTATTATTATCATGAAGGAGAAGAGTTTGTTTTTATTCTAAAAGGCGTATTGGAGTTCGATCTTGAGAATAACGGCATATATCATTTGGAAGAACAGGATACCATTTATTATCCAAATCAAGTCGGCCATCGTTGGATTAACGAATCTGATGAATATACACAAATGCTTATCGTTTCAACAACACCTTTTTCTATGGAAAATTGAATGAAAAAAGGAAGGGACCAATCACTTACGAGATTCATCCTTTCCTTTTTTTATATTACTTTAATCTTCCAATAAATCTAGCCTAGATTGTTTCCAATGACGTCTTTGTTCTTCCAATCCCCTTTCCAATAGAATCGCAACGATAAAAACGCTCCAGCCACCCATCCCAGTGGCCAAGATAACCATATGCCTGACGGCGATTGTATCACGGCAGATAAAACAAATGATAAAATTACCCTTATAATTAAGTCGGTAAGTGTTGCTATCATAAAAGGCTTCATAGCGCCTGCCCCCCTTAAAACGCCATCCGTCATTAATTTCAGAGAGATAACAATATAAAATGGGGAAACGATTCTTAAGAAATTGCGCCCTTCTTTTAATACACCTGTGATATCTTCTGTATTACTTAAAAATATTTTCATTATTGCATCGCTGAAAAAGAAAAAAGTAATGAGAAAGGGAATACACACAATCATTATCATTGCAATACCTGCGTGATATCCTTTGTAAACGCGGTTAATCTTTTTAGCCCCCATATTTTGTGCTGTGAAGCTAGATAGGCCATTGGCCATAGTAGTAAAGGAAGTGATTGCAAATGTGTTTAGTTTGACTGCTGCAGAATAGGCTGCAATTACGTTAGAACCGTAACCGTTAACAAGTGCCTGAATAAATAAATTGCCTACAGAAATAAAACTTTGCTGTAAAATACTTGGTATTGCAATAGTACTGATTTTTTTAAGCATTCGAAAGGAAAAATAACGATATGTACGATCCGTTTCTATGAGGCCAATACGCTTTAATAAGGTCAAAAGAGCAAGAACCGATGCAACGCCCTGACACATAAATGTCGCCCATGCCACTCCTGCAACCCCCATTTTAAAAACAATTACAAAAATCAAATCGAAAACTATATTTCCAATACTTGATGCGATTAAAAAGTACAATGGAGTACTAGAGTCCCCCAGTGCAGTGAAAATACCTGTACATATGTTATATATAAATAAAAACAGAAGGCCTAAAATGTAAATACGTAAATATAAAACAGAATCTGCAAAAATATTAGTAGGTGTTTGCAATAATCTCATTAGTGCGTTACAAAGTATAAAACCAATAACGGTAAGCAGGAGGCTAACCACAGCAATGGCTATAATTGCTGTAAATATTGCCGTCTTCATCTTCTTATATTTTTTTGCCCCAAAATATTGTGATATAATTACACTACATCCAATGTTTGCTCCTGAAGCAACTGCCATAAAAATCATCGTAATGGGATAGGATGCGCCGACTGCCGCCAGTGCATTTACTCCAATAAACTTTCCAGCAACCACACTATCAACTATATTATATAATTGCTGAAACATAATACTTAGTAATAGTGGAAGGGAGAATGTCCATAAAATTTTGGAGGGTGACCCATTTGTCATGTCTTTCATATTTTTCTCCTTTTCATCCAAAGCTTTTCTATCCATTGTTACTTAATTATAATATTGAATGCATAGGGAGAGAAATAACTATTACGAATATCTTACATAACTTTTTGTTATATAAAAAAGTTCTGGTCATTTTTAACCAGAACTTTTTTCGCTTCTTATTTAGGAAAACAAACCTTTTTTCACTTCTACAGAAATGGCTTCATATCCAGCATTATTGACTGCTTCCATTAACGCCTTATCTTCTACTTCTCCCTCTAAGCTTACAACTGCTATTTTCTTTTTTAAATCAACCTTTGCTTCAGATACTCCATTTAGAGAATTAAGTGCCTTCTCAACACTTGCCTTGCAATGATTACAGCTCATTCCTTCTACTTTTACAATTGTGTGACGGCGGTTACACCAAAGAAAACGCCATTGCCTATTCCGACATGATG
>JBKTKK010000158.1:0-5110 GCA_047242405.1 Lachnospiraceae bacterium
ATTATAAAGATGATGTATGGCAGGTTTTTAACATTCGTGGTGGCGGGCTTGCAATTTACGGAGGGATTATTGCTGCCGTTATTACTTTAATTGTTTTTACAAAGTTAAAACGGTTATCGTTCTTTAAGATGGCAGATTGCAGTGTTGTTGGATTAATTACTGGACAAATTATAGGCCGCTGGGGAAACTTATTTAACTGTGAAGCCTTTGGTGGATATACAGACAATGTGCTAGCGATGCAAATAAAACGTAGTTTAGTATCCAGAAATATGATATCGCCAGACTTGGATGCCTATTTAGCGGAAAATCCAATTATTCGAAATGGGGTAGAATATATTCAGGTGCATCCAACCTTTTTGTACGAGTCAATTTGGAATATTTGTGTACTAATCTTTATGATTTTGTATCGAAAACATAAAAAATTTGATGGGGAAATCATGTGGATTTATTTTCTTGGATATGGAATTGGGCGATTTTGGATAGAAGGTCTTCGTACGGATCAGCTTATGTTTTTCCATACAAGTGTCGCAGTATCCCAGGCATTGTCCGCAGTACTGATAGTCGTATCAGCAATTGTCATTTTTCTCGGGCGTAAAAGGGCAAAAGAAATCGTAGAGTAAATTATGTAATAAATATTTTGTGTATAATTAGACAAAAAAAACGAAATACTTTAATTAAGAAGAAAGACGCATAGAGGTTTTGACCGATGTGTGTCTTTTTTTGTTGATTTTTCGCGGATTTTAGAGGGAAAACCTGATAAAAAAAGTGAAAAATTACTTGCCATTTAAATCAAAGTGTTTTAAGATATAAAATAAGTGGTGACAAGTGGGTATTTGTGCCACAAAGTGGTGGATAAGTGGTACGAAGGAAGGTGATCGGAATGTTCATGAGTGAATATAACCATACGCTTGACACAAAGGGAAGGTTAATCGTTCCTCAGAAATTCCGTGAACAATTAGGAGAGGAATTTATACTCTCGCGAGGCATGGACCACTGTTTATGTATTTATTCAAAAGATGAATGGGAAAAATTTACGAGTAAGTTAGGAAGCGTTCCAGAATTATCAAATCCCAATGGCAGAAAATTAGCACGCTTTTTTATTGCAGGGTCTACGACTTGTGAAGTGGACAAGCAGGGTAGAATTTTAATCCCTGCTAATTTGCGAACTTTTGCGGGGTTGGATAAAGAGGTTGTTCTAGCTGGAGTAGGAAACAGAATAGAAGTTTGGGACAAGCTTGCCTGGGAAGACTACAACGATTTTGATGATGTAGAGGGCTTAGCAGGCAGTTTGGAACCGTTTGGAATCTAAAGGAGAAAACGTTATGGAGTTTAAACATAGGTCCGTCTTATTAGACGAAACGATTGAAAGCTTAAATATAAGACCAGACGGATGCTATGTAGATGGCACCTTAGGCGGTGGTGGACATGCATACGAGGTCTGCAAAAAGTTAGGAGAAAATGGACGATTTATTGGAATCGACCAAGACGGAGATGCAATTTGTGCAGCTTCTAAGAGATTAGAAGAATTTGGAGAGAAAGTTACGATTGTCAGAAGTAATTATGTGGAAATGGCAAAGGTTCTAGATACGCTTGAGGTGTCTGGTGTGGATGGCATCGTATTAGATCTAGGGGTATCCTCTTATCAATTAGACAATTCGGAAAGAGGGTTTACTTATCGTGAAGATGTACCCCTTGATATGAGGATGGACCAAAGACAAGAAAAGACAGCAAAAGATATTGTAAATGGATATAGTGAATATGAACTGTACCGCATTATTCGTGATTATGGTGAAGATAAATTCGCAAAGAACATAGCAAAGCATATAGTAAGGGGCAGAAGTGAAAAGGAAATAGAGACAACTGGAGAATTAATTGAGTTAATAAAAGCGGCAATTCCAATGAAAGTACGAGCAGTAGGTGGCCATCCGGCCAAAAAAACGTTCCAGGCAATTCGTATCGAATTAAATGAGGAATTAGAAGTTTTAAAAAAATCAATTGATTGCATGATTGAACGATTAAATCCAGGCGGAAGATTAAGTATTATAACCTTCCATTCTTTAGAGGATCGAATCGTGAAAAACATGTTTCGAGAGAATGAAAATCCATGTATATGCCCTCCGGAGTTTCCGGTTTGTGTATGTGGAAAAAAATCCAAAGGTAAGGTGATAACAAGAAAACCAATACTACCAAGCGAAGAAGAAATGAATGCCAATTCACGTTCAAAGAGTGCCAAATTACGCGTATTTGAACGACAATAATGTGGGAGGTTAAAATGGCTAAGCAGACCAATCGAAATTCATATGCAAGAAAACAAATTCACAATAGTCAGGCGTATGTTAACGGGAACGCGGTAAAAAAGAGTGAAGTTTTTGTTCCGTATCCGGAGCGGGAGCGGCAGAGGGAAAGAAAAAGAAGAGCACAAGAACGCAGACAGTTAGAAGAACAGATTCGAAGGGGTCGCAAGGAAATGCGAGAATTCAGTCTGATGGCGGGTTTACAGTGGTGTTTTGTACTCGTTATTGCAGTCATTATTAAAATTGGAAGCATCTGTAACATCAAAGATGAGGACTTTGGAAAAGCTTGAAACAGAATATAATCAACTCGTAAGTGACAATGATGCTTTAAAGGCAAAGATTGACGCAAGCGTGGATTTGAATTATATTTTTAAGGTAGCAACGGAAGAATTGGGGATGGTTTATCCGTCTAAAGATCAAGTTGTGAATTACGACAGAGTAGAAAGTGAGTATGTACGACAGTATGAAGACGTCCCAAACGAATAAGAAAAAAACAGGTAAGTCCATAAAAAGATACATGAAATACAAGCTGGCGTTTTTATTCTTTTTAATGACGCTGGCTTTGTCTATTTTAGTTTTGGTTATGGTAAATATTGTAAGAAAAAACGGGGATGAGTATTCGAAAAAGGTTTTAAATCAAATGGATTATAGTAGTTCAACAATAGTGGCAAAGCGTGGGGATATTTTGGATTGTAATTTAACGCCCATTGCTGAAAGTGAACGCGTTTACATATTGATATTAGATCCAAAGGTAATATTGAGTAATGAAGAAATAAAAAATACGACATTAGATGCGGTTTCTGAATTTTTCGGTTTGGATCGATCGGAACTTGAGGTGGCAGTCAATGAAAATGCGACAAGCAGTTATCTTCGCTACGGGGGGAAAACTGTCTTAACCTATGACCAGGTTCAACCGTTTGAAGAAAGGCAAACAGAAGTAAACAATGATAAAGACCAAAAGGGAAAAATAAAAGGTGTTTGGTTTGAAACGGAATATAGAAGAATATACCCATATAATTCATTGGCAAGTAAGGTGATTGGTTTTACAACCGTTGACTCAAGCCTAGGTTTATGGGGAATTGAGAAACAGTATAATGAAGAATTGGTTGGTACGAATGGACGTGAGTTTGGATATATTAATGATGAAACAAACTTAGAGCGAGTAACCATTCCAGCTGTAGACGGATACAACGTAGTTAGTACCATTGATTTAAATATACAAAATATAATCAATACCCAGATGCAGAAGTGGAAGGAAGAATACGGGGCAGCCAATATTGCAATCTTAGCCATGGATCCGAATAATGGAGAAGTAAAAGCAATGGTTACGGATACGGACTATGACTTAAATAATCCGAAAGATTTGACACCGTTTTACAGTGACGAAGAAATCGCAGCTATGTCAGAAGAAGATAAAGTGAATAACTTAAATCAAATTTGGCGTAATTTTATTATAAGTAATACGTTTGAACCAGGATCAACGGCCAAGCCACTTACGATAGCGGCAGCCTTAGAAGAAGGGATGATTCGTTTATCCGATGAGTTTGACTGTAATGGATACTTAATGGTTGGTGGTTATAAGATAAAATGTCATAATTATGCCATCGGCGGTTGCGGACACATTAACTTGGCAGAGGCCTTGTCGAATTCCTGTAATGTAGCTTTAATGGAAATCGGGGCAAAATTAGGTAGGACCCAGTTTGCCCGTTATCAGCAATTGTTTAATTTAGGGCAGAAGACGGGGATTGATTTACCTGGAGAAGCTAGTGCAGCTGGTTTATTATACCGGGAAGATCAGTTAAATGTTACAGAACTTGCTACAAACGCCTTTGGTCAAGGTTTTAACTCTACGATGATTCAAATTGCTGCAGCCTTTTCCTCTGTAATTAACGGTGGGAATTATTATCAGCCACATGTTGTGAAGCAATTAGTAGATACAGATGGAAACGTGGTAAAAGAAATCGAGCCAGTTTTGGTTCGAGAAACCGTAAGTTCTACAACATCAGAGTTTATGAAAGAAGCACTTCACTTGACCGTAGAGGAAGGTACCGGTGGTGGAACAAAAATAGAAGGCTATAACATTGGTGCAAAGACAGGTACGGCAGAAAAATTACCTCGTGGAAATGGAAAGTATATCGTATCAATTATAACAGCGGCGCCAATTGAGGATCCAGAATTAGTTTTATATGTTGTAATTGATGAACCAAATGTTGAAAACCAGGCAGATAGTTATCCCGCACAGCAATTAGCGGGATGGATATGGCCAGAGCTTATGCCCTATTTAGGTATTTTTCCAGATAATGATACCAATGAAACCCAGGTAGAACAACCAGATGATGCATTTCCAAATGGAGAGTCGTTCTTAGAAGAAGAACAGGTGAGTGACCCGATTGATGACTTACCGGGTGGTGAGGAAGAGGAAGATGTAGAAGCAGGAGTTCCCCTTGATCAAATTGCAGGTGATTTATCCGAATAAAGGCGAAAATCTCTTCATAAAGAAACCGATTCCCTAATACATTATATAATAATGGGTACAGGAAAGAGGTTAAAGGATGCATTGGGGTAAGACTTATCACAGGAAAGGAATTGTGATATTAGCATGTGTCATTGTAATTGCAGCCCTGTGTTTAGTGGGGAGATTGGCATATTTGATGATTGTGCAATCCGATTATTATAACGAGTTGGCAGAGGAACTACATACGAGGGAGAGAAGAATTAAGGCTGCCAGAGGTTCCATTTATGACGCCAATGGTACGGTAATTGCCACAAATAAAACCGTTTGTACCGTCTCGGTTATTTACAATCAGATTGTAGAC
>JBKTKK010000158.1:5120-5327 GCA_047242405.1 Lachnospiraceae bacterium
GAACTATCCGAAGCAGAGGTTAGAAAAAAAGTTGAAAAATATTCAGCAAGAGAAATAATTAAGACTAATGTAGCCAAAGAAGTGGGGGATGTAATTCGGGAATACGACTTAGCTGGTGTGAAGGTGGATGAAGACTATAAACGTTATTATCCATATGATTCATTGGCCTCCAAAGTCCTTGGTTTTACTGGAAGCGATAATCAGGGC
>JBKTKK010000159.1:0-5285 GCA_047242405.1 Lachnospiraceae bacterium
AAATTGCTGTATCTGGTATATTTATAGCTGTAGGAATTATTCCAAATAGCGAGATTTATAAAGATTACCTAGAACTAGATAAACAAGGTTATATCATAGCAGATGAGGACACAGTTACGAGCAAACAGGGTGTGTTTGCAGGCGGAGATGTGCGCACCAAACAGTTAAGACAGATTGTAACGGCTGTGTCCGACGGAGCCAATGCAGTAACTTCAGTAGAAAGATATATGAATGAAGTAAAGTTGTAAAAAAAATTTAATAATTATTGACAAACGGGTACCCTCCTGTTATAATAAACGAGGATGTAACAAATTTGTAACAATTATTCAAAGAAACGTAACAATAAGATTAGATACATCGATACTCGTAATCGGATAATATTTTGGAGGGAACCTAATGAGAAAGAAGATAGTAAAAGCGGCAGCTGTTTGCTTAAGTGCCTCATTATTGATCATAGGAAATACAGCTACCACTCACGCAGCTCCGTTAGAAGCAGAGACTGCAGTAGCCGGAATTTCTGTCGCATTAAATAACTACTATGCTACAAGCTTTTCACCGGAAGCTGATATTTTGGCATTTTTAAAGCCAATGGTTGCTTCTACTAGGAAGTCAGTAGCAATTGAAACTGCATCAAGTGATGCTGGAGTTAAAGAAGAAACAAAAGAAGATTCATATAAATCAATTTATTCAAAGGTAGCAATCGCGCAAGTAGAAGGCTACGTAAATCTACGTAAAGAACCGAATACACAAAGCAATGATAATATTATCGGTAAAATTTATAATAATTGCGCAGCTAACATAATTGACACAGTAGAAGGTGAAGATGGTGACTGGTATGAAGTAACATCTGGAAGCTTAACTGGTTATATTAAAGCAAATTTATTTGCTACTGGTGAAGAAGCAGAGGCAATCGCAAAAGAAGTGGGTGTTGTTAAAGCGAAGGTAATTGCACCAGAGTTAAGAGTTAGAGCGGAAGCTAGTTTAGAAGCAGAGGTATTAACGCAGCTAGCTTTAGATAGTGAATATAAAGTTTTGGAAGATGAAAAAGACGGATTCGTTAAAATTGATGTCGGATCTGGAATTATTGGATATGTTTATGCAGAATGCGTGGAATTAAGTGTAGATTTTGAAGAAGCAATTTCTTTAGAAGAAGAAGCAGCCCAGTTAGCAGAAATTGAACAAGTTCAAAAGGATGCAAACTACGCGATTAAGGTATACAATGAATCCATAGCAGCTGGAAAATATGAAAATGCAGGTTCCGCCATTGAATATTGTGCAGAACTTCAGGATACTGTAATAAGTTTAGCAAATGAAATTCATAGAAGTGATTTAGTTGATGCTGCTAAGGCACAGAAGGAAGAAGCGTTAAATCTAGCAAGTGAAGCATATGCGAAAGTAACAGACGAAAGTACTTCAACAGAGCCTTCTACAACACAGGCAGCTACACAGGCGCCTACACAGGCACAAACGCAAGCTCCTACACAGGCAGCCACACAAGCTCCTACACAACCAGCTACACCACCTGCAACAAATAGCAGCGTGAGATCACAGATTGTAAATGAAGCGATTAGTTGGGTTGGAAGATGTAATTACAATTATGGTTCCAATAACTTAACGGTAGGTGGAGCAGTAGACTGTTCGGCATTTACTTCTTCTATTTACAGTCATTATGGTATTTCGATTCCAAGAACTTCTTATAACCAGGCAAGTGCTGGTAGAAGTATTTCTTTTGATCAGTTACAACCAGGTGATTTAGTATTCTATTCATCCGGTGCTGGCATTAACCACGTGGCAATTTATATCGGAAATGGGCAAATTGTACATGCAGCAAATCCTGCTGTTGGTATTATTATCTCAAGTCTTAATTATAAGGCTCCAGTGGCAGCTGCTACATATATAAATTAATAAAATGATAACATAGGCACCGTTTTGTACGGTGCCTTTTTACATGGGTTAGAACATTACTTTTAAATATCGAACAAGGCTACAATCACTCGATTGTAGCCTTTCATCTATCTATTATTCAAATTCTGGTTCTATTAAGCCGTAAGTACCATCTTTTCGTTTATAAACGACATTTACTTCATCTGTTTCACTGTTGCTGAATACATAAAAGTTATGTCCTAGGAGCTCCATTTGTATGCAGGCTTCTTCTGGATCCATCGGTTTAATTCCAAACTTTTTTGTACGAACTATTTTGATTTTCTCTGCTTCTTCGTAAGTCTCATCTTGATAAGCTTGCGTAAATGATGGAACATTTTGCTTTTGGGCAAGTAATTTTGTTTTATAGCGTCTAAGCTGTCTTTCAATAATTTCTTCCACTAAGTCGATAGAAACATACATATCTGTACTTACTTGTTCGGAACGGATAATAGTTCCCTTAACTGGTATAGTAACCTCGATTTTTTGTCTATCCTTTTCTACACTAAGTGTAACATGTACTTCTGTATCTACAGTAAAAAATTTTTCTAACTTTCCGATCTTTTCCTCTACTGCCGCCTTAAGTCCTGGTGTTACTTCTATATTACGTCCTGTGATGATAAACTTCATAAGAATCAGCTCCTTTTAATGAAATTGATATAGAGCCCCTTTTAAAGTGCTCCTTTCTTGTTTACTTTAACATCATGTCCAAAATTAAGGTTCTCTATAACTATAAATTTATTATAGCATAGAACTTAAAAATTGCAACAACTTATTAAAGTATTCACACAATTTAAGATAACTTTAATGAATTATAGTAAATAATGTTATATAAATTAAATTAAAGTAATAATAACAGACGGATTTCATTAAAATACGATACTGGCGGAATATTTCAAAATAATGAAAATTAGAGTTCTTGTACAAAACAAATGTTTCGTTTTTATACTTCAAATTTTGACAATGTGTGTGTAAAATAATGTGGATAATGTGGATAACTTGGTGTATAACTTATTTTTCCAGAAAATTATAAGTTTTTTTGTGTGGATAACTTGGGAGAAAAATGTCGAAAAATATCAAAAAAATACGATCTACTTTTATGAATGCAGTCATTTGAATAAAAAATTGTGCACTCTGTCTAAATAAGGGTATGAACGGTAAAAATAGTTGTGTGACAACTTAAAGGGAAATTGTAATAAGTGTCGAAATAACCTAGAAACTTAAATAAACCAAAAATTTTAGTAAAAATGCGATAGGAAAATAAGAAATATGGGACGGGAAGATAGAAGTAGTTGAATAAAATAAAAAACAGTGTTACAATGTGCTTATTGTTATGTCTACACTGATAATAGTAGGAGGAAACTATGAAGTTAATAGAAAAGGTTTTCGGTACCCACAGCGAAAGAGAATTGAAGCTGATAAAACCCATAGTGGATAAAATTGAGAGTTTAAGACCGGATATGCAGGCTTTATCGGATGAAGAATTAAGAAATAAGACCAAAGAATATAAGGAGCGTTATGCATCGGGTGAATCTCTAGATTCTTTATTACCAGAAGCTTATGCAACAGTACGTGAAGCGGCAAAGAGAGTATTAAATCAGGAACACTATCGTGTTCAGTTGATCGGTGGTATAATTCTGCATCAAGGACGTATTGCAGAAATGAAAACTGGAGAAGGTAAAACACAGGTTGCAACTTTACCATCGTACTTAAACGCACTAACGGGGAAGGGTGTCCATGTCGTAACAGTCAATGATTACTTAGCACAACGTGACGCCGAATGGATGGGACAGATTCATAGATTTCTTGGATTGACAGTCGGTGTTGTACTAAATAGTATGAACAATGAGGAGCGTCGTGCTGCTTATGGGTGTGATATTACTTACGTAACAAATAATGAATTGGGTTTTGATTATCTTCGTGATAATATGGTTATATATAAAGAACAATTGGTTATGCGTGATTTGAATTATGCAATTATCGATGAAGTTGACTCTATCTTAATCGACGAAGCAAGAACACCTTTAATCATTTCAGGCCAGAGTGGAAAATCCACAAAACTTTATGAAGTTTGTGATATCTTAGCAAAGAGATTAGAGCGTGGAGAAGAGAGCGGAGAGTTTAGTAAGATTAATGCGATTATGGGCGAGGAAATCGAGGAATCGGGTGATTTTGTCGTAAATGAAAAGGACAAGGTAGTAAACCTTACTTCAGAAGGTATTAAAAAGGTTGAAGAATTCTTCAAAATCGAAAATCTAGCTGACCAAGAAAATTTGGAAATTCAGCACAATATGATACTTGCGTTACGAGCAAATTATTTAATGTTCCGTGACAAAGATTATGTCGTAAAAGATGATCAGGTTTTAATTGTAGATGAATTCACAGGACGTATTATGCCAGGACGCCGTTATTCAGATGGTTTACATCAGGCAATTGAGGCGAAGGAACATGTACAGGTAAAAAGAGAGAGTAAGACGTTAGCCAACATTACATTCCAGAATTTCTTTAATAAGTATGAGAAGAAATGTGGTATGACAGGTACTGCCTTAACAGAAGAGAAAGAATTCCGAAATATTTACGGTATGGATGTTATTGAAGTTCCTACAAATCGTCCTATTGCTCGAATTGATCACCAAGACGCCGTTTATAAAACAAAGAAAGAGAAGTTTAATGCGGTGGTGGATGCGGTAATTGAAGCCCACGAAAAAGGTCAGCCAGTATTAGTTGGTACAATTACGATTGAAACATCAGAACTGCTAAGTAACATGTTACGTAAAAAAGGTATTAAGCATAATGTGTTAAATGCAAAATTCCATGAGTTAGAAGCAGAAATCGTTTCACAGGCTGGTATCCACAAGGCAGTTACAATTGCTACGAATATGGCAGGTCGTGGTACCGATATTAAGTTGGATGATGATGCAAAAGCTGCAGGAGGCTTAAAGATTATTGGTACCGAACGTCATGAATCAAGGCGTATTGATAATCAGTTACGTGGTCGTGCGGGTCGTCAAGGAGATCCAGGTGAATCACGTTTCTATATTTCTTTAGAAGACGATTTAATGCGTTTATTTGGCTCTGAAAAGATTATGTCTGTTTTCAATACCTTAGGAGTTCCAGAAGGGGAAGAAATCGAGCATAAGATGCTTTCAAATGCCATTGAAAAAGCCCAAAAGAAAATCGAGAATAATAACTATGGAATTCGCGAGAATCTGCTAAAATATGATGAAGTTATGAATGAACAAAGAGAAATCATTTACGAAGAGCGTCGCCGCGTATTAAATGGGGAGAGTATGCGTGATGTTATCTTTAAAATGATTACGGATATAATCGATAGTACCGTGGCTATGTGTGTTTCTGATGAGCCG
>JBKTKK010000160.1:0-5163 GCA_047242405.1 Lachnospiraceae bacterium
ATCAAGGATACTCCAGTGGCAGAAATCATGTTAGCATCACAACCAGGAGCTTCGATTTCACCGCTAAATGTAATATTTTTCTCTAGCCATTGAATTGGAATATGGTCTTCTTCTCCGTTATAAATAACAAATAAAACCATCTCACCTCGGATACCTAATTTTCCATCCATTGGTTTACACTCCACACTTCTTAAATTAAGGCCACGCCAAAGAAGGTGATCAATATTGGGTTTATTGTTTGTGATTTCAATTTCTTCTTTTATACGATAAGTATCCTTTTTATGTATACGGATTTGTACAACTTCCATTTCTTTTGACTTTGTTTCAACCAAATCTTCCCCAGTAATCTCTACTGCCGCTTCCTCATCATACAGACTTTCTGCCCTTAAATCAAAAGTAACAATTGCACTTACACGTAGTTTTCTAGAGTTTACTAATGAGGCAGTCATATCTTCAATTTCCCAACGAGTTTGAAGGTGATCGCCTATCATTAAATCTGGAAAGTTTACAACTTCATCAAAAGGTATTACCCCCACGTAGTTATCGGTCATGCTTCTTTCCCCGTCCGCTGCATAGAGAATTTCGAACTGCAATTTTCCTTTTAAACTAACCTTCTCCTCCTGCAATTTCGCAGATTCTAATACTACCTCCCCTTGATTTAAAATCACATGTGACACATCTGACTTATTTTCAGGAATGTTAAAGTCCTCATCTAATGTAATTTGGGATACTACCTTACCTTTTAACTTATTCATATGTATATTTCTTTTTAAAAGTTCCATAAAAGACCTCCTTAACTTCCTTTCGAACATAATTCCTCAATGTCAATATATGCTTGATTTATGCCAACTATGCCTTTCGTTAAAATAAATTGAAGTTTTTACACTTTTTTTCAAAAATGATGTAACTTTTCCTTCTTTTATCCGAATAATATATGTAAACAAATAAATTGGAGGACACAAATATGAAAAAAGCTCTTAGTATTATTTTAATTATCGCTATGTCTTTATCTATGGTTGCTTGTAGTAAAAAGGGTGGCGATGAAGGAACTTCAAAAACAATTGATTTAAACGCACTTCACGAAAAAGTAAAAGAAGCATATGGTGAAGATTACTTAGCAACAATGCCTGTTGAAAAGGAAATGATGAAAGACCGCTACGGTTTAACAGAGGACATGTACGAAGAGATTATTGCTGATGTACCAATGATAAGCGTACATGTAGATGAATTTGTTGCTGTGAAAGCAAAAGCTGATAAGTTAGAAGATGTGAAAAAGGCACTTACTGATTATCAGACAAAGTATAAAGAAGATACAATGCAATACCCAATTAATCTTCCAAAAATCCAGGCTTCTCAAGTTGTTACAAAGGGAGATTATGTTTTCTTTCTTATGCTTGGTGTTATTCCTACTTCAGCAGAAGAGCAAGGCGAAGATGCAATGCTAAAGGCTGCAGAAGAAAATAATAACAAGGCAATTGAAGTAATTAATAGTTTCTTTGAATAGTCTTCTATGCTATACTGAAGACACCTGTAAGCCAGAATCCGGCAAGGCATTCTTTTGAATGACTAGCCGGATTCTGTACTTAATCTAGAGGACAGTATAGGAAATTGTTATGAACCAAGAAGATAAAAAAGATTATATTCGCTTTCTAGACGGGGACTTAACCGGGTTTGAGCATCTTGTTATCCGGTATAAAGACCATTTGATTTATTTTTTAAATCAGTACCTTCATAACTTGGATACATCTGAAGATTTAGCACAAGATGCCTTTGTAGAAATATTAATTCATAAAGAGCGCTTTCAAATTGATATGAACTTTAAAACTTATCTTTTCACAATAGCCAGACATAAAGCAATCGATTACATTCGAAAAAACCGTAAAATACGATCCGTGATCGATATTCCAGAACCATCCTTAACGTATGAAATAGAAGATTTTTTTATAAAAGAGGAAGAGAAATTAGAGTTGGCTAAAGCGATAAAAGGTTTAAAAACAGAATATCAAAAAGCAATCCTATTGGTCGATATCGAAGAACTCCCTTATAAGGATGCTGCAAAAATACTAGGAAAAACAGTTCCACAGTTTCGCGTTTTGCTCCATCGTGCGCGAAAGTCTTTGCAAACAGCCTTGTCGAATACGTAAATGACATGGGAAAGGAGAGGACCTTTTATGAATTTTAATATATTTTGTAAATGCCTACGACTAGAGGCAGTTAGGAGGGCCAATGAAAAATAATGATGAATTTATCCGCGGAATATACGAGAAAGCAAGCCTTGCCGAGCCAGCATCCTCCAAAAAAAGGAAAACATACCGCTATCGCTACTATGCAATGGTAACAGCTACCCTTCTAATCCTTTTTGGTATTTCCATTAAGATTTGGGGTCCAATAAATGAAAATTTAAATGAGTCACTTGGTCCCGAACCTATGGTAGCTCGATACCAGCAAGATGACCAACCCGATACTATCTATGCGGAAGCCACAATCCTAGATACTACTCTAACGACAGAGGGATGCCGCTTTCACGCTCGTATTAATCAAGAAACTACAAGTATTAAAAGTGAAACACTGGACCTTTTTATTGATTCCTTGTTATTAAACAACCATTTAAATGGATCTCTAGATGTAGGTGATGTTGTTTCTCTATGGTTAACACCTTCTACTAATAGGCAACTTCCTTATGAAGTGTTAGCCATATCCAAATTACAAAAATAAGATACAAAAGGAGTTTTATATGGTTTTTAGTAGCCTTTTATTCCTATTCCGGTTCTTTCCAGCCGTTTTGTTACTGTATTTTCTCACACCAAAAAAGTGGAGAAATACAGTATTATTTTTATCCAGTCTCGTTTTTTATGCATGGGGTGAACCAATTTACATTATCCTTATGTTATTTTCGTCATTTGTAGACTATACCCACGGCCTTTTGGTCGATCACTATAAAAAGAAGGGTGAAAAATCAAAAGCAAAATTATATGTCCTCTCATCTATGGTTATTAACTTAAGTTTACTCTGCTTTTTTAAATATTCTGACTTTCTAATTGGTATCGTTAATGCAGCCTTCCATACCGATATTCCCCTGCTTCACCTCCCTCTACCAATTGGAATTTCATTTTACACATTCCAGACAATGTCCTACACCATTGATATTTACCGAGATGATGCAAAAGTCCAAAAGAATATTATATCCTTTGGTACCTATGTTGCATTGTTCCCCCAATTAATTGCCGGACCCATTGTACAATATAAAACGGTTGATCGAGAACTTCGTAACCGGAAAGAAAGTGTAGATGATTTTACAAATGGTATCCATCGATTTTTAATTGGCCTAGGTAAGAAAGTTTTACTTGCAAACAATATTGGATCGGTTTGGGATCAAATAAAAGTGATTAATCCAGAAAATTTACCATTGTTATCTGCATGGATTGGTATCGCTGCATTTGCATTTCAGATTTACTTTGACTTTTCCGGCTATTCGGATATGGCAATTGGGTTAGGGCGAATGTTTGGATTCCACTTTTTAGAAAACTTCAACTATCCCTATATCTCCAAAAGTATTACGGAATTTTGGCGAAGGTGGCATATCTCCTTAAGTACGTGGTTTCGCGATTATGTATATATTCCACTGGGTGGCAATCGTCATGGCTTAAAACGACAATTGCTTAATATTATCATTGTATGGCTTTTAACTGGTATATGGCATGGAGCCAGTTGGAATTTCCTTTTATGGGGTGCTTATTTCGCTATCTTATTAATTTTTGAAAAAATATGTTTTCTTAAGTTTTTAAAGAATATTCCACCTATCTTTTCACACATTTACGCCATACTAATGATTGCTGGTGGATGGGTTATATTTGCGTTTGATGATATGATGGCAGGGCTTACCTATTTAAAATCCCTTTTCATTATAGGACCAGCTGGACTATGGAACAACGATTCCATATATATGTTGTATACAAATGCCTTACTCCTCGTTATATTAGCATTGGCTTCGACGCCATTACCCAAAAATATCATTTTAAAACTTCAACTGCGTCTGCAAACAATGAGTGGAAATTCAAAGCTTGTCTATAATACTAGCTACGATATAATACAGAATGTTTATCTTGCTCTTATATTACTTCTTTCGATTGCATATTTGGTTGACGCAACGTATAACCCATTCCTGTATTTCCGATTTTAGGAGGCATAAAGAACATGAGAAAATATAGTACGATGCTAATGTTTTTAACAATTATATTTGGGTTGACAATATTAAGCATATTAAAAAAACCAGTTTTTTTTTCGGAAAATGAAAATCGTTTTCTAGAGCAAAAACCAGATTTTTTTATAACTTCGCTTTTCGACGGTAGTTATACGGCAAAATATGAATCCTATATTACCGATCAATTTATTTACCGGGATAGTTGGATAGGAATAAAAACAAGATCTGAACGCCTACTTGGCAGACAAGATATCCATGATGTCTATTTTGGTAAGGACAACTATTTTATTGAAAAACATACGCAGGAAAAATTTGAAAGCACTACTGCCCTTACAAATATAGACACACTAACCGCTTTCATCCATCAATACGATAGCTTAAATACGTTACAATCTCTAAACGTGCTTCTTGTTCCAACTGCTTCTGAAATATTAAAAGATAAATTACCACCATTTGCAGCACCTTACCCACAAAAGAAGTATCTTAATTTAGTAGAAAATGCAATAGGTTCCGATCATTTTATCTCCATACTTGATACGTTAAATGAGAATAAGGATGCCTATATTTATTATAAGACAGACCACCACTGGACTGCTCATGGGGCCTATTTGGCTTATAGGGAATGGGCCACCTCAATCGGGTTAACCCCCTTTGATACAAATGAGTTTTCCATAAAGACGGTTACAGATACGTTCTTTGGGACCATAACTCCAAAGATTGGTATTCCAGTTAATCCAGACTCGATGGAACTTTACATCCCGCCTTCAAACTTCTCATTTAATGTTACGTTTGATGATAAGAGTACCCAATACAATTCTTTATATTTTTTCGATGCATTGAATAAAAAAGATAAATATACGATTTACTTAGATGGCAATCACCCCTTAACTGCCATTTCTTCCAACGCAGATAGTAATCGAAATTTATTAGTAATTAAGGACTCCTATGCCCACTGTTTTGTG
>JBKTKK010000161.1:0-5147 GCA_047242405.1 Lachnospiraceae bacterium
ATACCATACTTTTCAATTAGTGTTTTTGTCCTTTGTGTAATAACAGTAGTTTTACCAGATCCAGGTCCAGCTAAGATTAAAGCTGGACCTTTCACATGCTCTACTGCCTTTTTTTGTGTTTCTGATAGTCCGTACATGTTTTCTCCTGTATCTAAACATAACAACGGCTGATCATCAGCAGCTTAGCTTAATTTTTCTATAGCGATACGTATTCTTCTTAAAGATTCTTCTTTTCCGATAATTTCCATAATTTCCGTCGCACCACCTGGCGTACTTTGCTTACCTGAAACTGCTGTACGAATTGGCCACATAGCATAACCATTTTTGCAGCCTTTTTTTGCTACATAATCAACTAAAGTCTGATATAAGGCATCATTGCTATAATCTTCTTGCACTTCGAAAATCGGCAATAGTTCCTTTAAAACTTCTAAAGACGTCTCTTCATTTGTCTTCATCTTCTTATGCGTATATAAAGCTGTATCATAGTCTGGTAAGTCTTCAAAGAAATCAATTAATGCTGGAATATCTGGGAAGATTTCAATACGTGTCTTCACTAAGTCAGCGATCTTTTCTAAATCATAATCCTTTGTTACCGTTTTCTGAATATATGGTAATGCAAATTGATAATAATCTTCATTGTTTAATTTTTTTATATATTCCCCATTCATCCATTTTAGTTTCGTATAATCAAATACTGCAGGTGATTTGGACATATGGCGATAATTAAAGGCTTTTACTAAATCTTCTAAGGAGAACATTTCCTCGTTTCCTTCTGGGCTCCAACCAAGTAATGCCACAAAGTTAATAATGGCCTCTGTTAAAAATCCCTGTTCAACCAAATCTTCAAAAGAGGAGTGTCCACAACGTTTACTTAATTTTTTATGCTCTTCATCGGTTATAAGTGGGCAATGTACGTATACGGGCACGTCCCAACCAAAAGCATCATAAAGACGATTGTATTTTGGAGAAGAAGATAAGTATTCATTTCCCCTAACGACATGGGTGATTCCCATCAAATGATCATCCACAACATTTGCAAAGTTGTAAGTTGGATAACCGTCTGACTTAATTAAAATCATATCGTCTAATTCTGAATTATCTACTGTAATATCTCCATAAATTTCATCGTGAAAAGTCGTGGTTCCTTCCGTTGGATTGTTTTGTCGAATAACATAGGGTTTGCCAGCTGCTAAGTTTGCTTCCACCTCTTCTTTGCTTAAATGTAAGCAATGTTTGTCATAGGCAACTATTTCCTTCCCTGCTACTTCTGTCTTTAACGATTCTAAGCGTTCTTTGTCGCAGAAACAGTAATATGCTTCTCCCTTTTCTACAAGCTGTTTCGCATACTGCAAATAAATCCCAGTTGCTTGTCTCTCACTTTGTACGTATGGGCCACATCCGCCATCCTTATCTGGGCCTTCATCATGAACTAACCCAGTCTGTTGTAATGTACGGTATATAATATCGACCGCCCCTTCAACGAGACGCTCCTGGTCTGTATCTTCGATTCTAAGGATAAAATCTCCATCTTCATGTTTTGCAATTAAGTACGCATATAAAGCGGTTCTTAAATTTCCTACATGCATCCTTCCTGTCGGACTAGGTGCGAATCTTGTTCTAACTTTACTCATAATTACCTCCACTAGGCTATTTTAAATCTTTCTATATTATGATGCTGCCTCTATAGCTGCTACAGGGGCAGTATATCCAGTCAATATTTAATTATATAACAAAGTCTTTCCATTTACAATGGACTTACGCCATTTTCTATCATATATGGTAGTATACCCTATTATTATAACCAAATTTTCCTTTCACTACGCCCTCCTCTTTGGAGACGATGTAGATCAGTATCTTTTATTCATTTCGCATATATAATTTACACATTTTATAAAATTATTATATAATTTAAATAAGAATTAGGGACAAAACTCTTGTTAATCATATAACAAAGTGGTATAATAAGAGCCATAAACCAAGGGTTTAAAAACGACAAAAGGAGCGGATCATATATGAACAGATTTACATTACCAAGAGATTTGTACTATGGCAAAGGCGCTTTGGAGTATCTAAAGCAGTTGGATGGAAAGAAAGCGATTATTGTTTTGGGCGGCGGCTCTATGAAGAAATTTGGTTTCGTAGATAAAGTTCTTAATTACTTAAAGGAAGCAGGTGTAGAAACACAGCTATTTGAAAATGTCGAACCAGATCCATCTGTGGAAACGGTAATGGCTGGTGCCAAAGCGATGCAGGACTATGAACCAGATTGGATCATTGCCATGGGCGGCGGTTCCCCTATCGATGCCGCAAAAGCTATGTGGGTATTTTATGAATATCCGGAAACATCTTTTGAAGATTTAATTACTCCATTTAGTTTTCCTACGCTTCGTAAGAAAGCAAAATTTCTAGCTATTCCTTCTACCTCTGGAACTGCAACTGAAGTAACCGCCTTCTCTGTCATTACCGATTATGCAAAGGGAATTAAATACCCCTTAGCAGATTTTAATATAACCCCAGATGTGGCCATTGTTGACCCTGATTTAGCAGAAACGATGCCCGCGAAATTAACAGCCCATACTGGAATGGATGCCCTAACCCATGCAATTGAAGCCTACGTTTCTACCTTAAATGGACCATTTACTGATCCGTTAGCCTTGAAGGCAATACATATGGTATTTGATTATTTACCAGCTTCTTTTGAAGGTGATATGACCGCAAGAGAACAAATGCATTATGCCCAATGTCTTGCAGGCATGGCTTTTTCCAATGCATTGCTCGGTATCGTTCACTCCATGGCCCATAAAACTGGTGCTGCTTTCTCAACTGGTCATATTCCACATGGATGCGCCAACGCAATTTACCTGCCTTATGTCATTCAATACAATAAGAAAACTGCGGCAGATCGTTATGCCCAGATTGCTCGAAGTATTGGAATTACCGGAAGCGATGAGGAATGTGTTGCGGCACTTTGTGCAAAGATTGACGAATACAATGCAAAATTAAATATACCAAAAACGTTACAAGAATTCGGTATCGAGGAAGCCGAATTTTTAGAGAAAGTGGATCAGATTGCCGAACTTGCTGTTGGTGACGCTTGTACAGGCTCTAACCCAAGACCGATTACCCCAGAAGAAATGTCTAAATTATTAAAATGTACTTATTACGGAACCCCAGTTACATTCTAACCGGTTCCTACTGAAACTGATTTGACCTGACATTCTGCGACAGCAGCTATGCGGTTATAAGCACATTGTGTAGCGGAGTTCAAAGTGAATTTTACTTACTCCGCTATTTCTTTTACACAAATTTCACTTAATAACAATAAAAGGTATTAATCTGTACCAATATGTATTCGAGTTTATCTCCAATGTGAAAGGCAAATGGGGTAAGCTTACGTCAATTGGGTTTGAAGAACAATTTCAAATCGCCACTAGAATGTACTATCGTTTTCCCCACCGGCACCTCTTTTCTCAACCGTTATTTTAACTACGGCACGATGAATTATTATTGGCAAAATTCAAATGTGAAAAATTATTTAGAAAAAGGTCCCGCCGGTTGTGACGTTACCTTACCTATGGACATATCCTATAGACTTTTAGAAAATAGGATTGAAACGGCAGATCATGCATTGAAAGAAGGTTCAATCTCTGCATACTTACGTTTTGCCCATGCAGAAACACTCATTCCAAATGAAAAAGAGGCCTGCCTTCCTCTTAAAAGCATTCAAACGAATTATTATGAATGGAATCGTGTCAAAGAGTTTTTTGTCAAATACTGGAAACGATTCCGGATAAGATGTAAATTAGTAATTAAGAATGATTTCTTCCTGTTTCCGACCTCTTTTTTAGCTAATATCGCGTATGATTGTGTCGAATTTTGTCGAATGTACTAATTTTTTTATGAAATCCCATAAGAAACATTTGATATTTTCTTATAAATTATGTATACTACAGTCATAGACTTTATGTGGTGTGTATAATAAGGAGGAAAAGCATGGACTACAATAATTTAGGAAAAAATATTAAAATGGCAAGAGTTGAAAAGGATATGACCCAGGAACAGCTCGCGAAGATAATCGGCTGTTCTACTGTATTCATTAGTGAAATTGAAAAAGCAAAAAAGAGACCAAGCCTGGAAACCCTTCATAAAATTTCTATTGCCCTCGGAATTGGTACCGATGAATTATTTTATGGTAAAACTTCTCCACTAGAAAGTGCACAAATCCAAACGATCAATACTTTGCTTGCAAATAAAACACCAAAAGAATTATCCCTAGCAAGGCAGATGCTAGAAACATTATTTGCAAATCTTGAAAATGAAAAACTAAAATAAAAGGATACGACATCACTTATACTTACATAACGTCTTGCTAGAATCCTAAAGCAGTAGTCCGGGGGAGGGTCCTGGCTTCTGCTTTTTTTTCCAACAAAAAAGCCGAAAAAATCCGGCTTTTCTAGGCTGATACGTATTTTTAAACTTTAATTATAATAATGCGCATTTACATATTGGTTATAATCATGCGCAAGTAGATTCATATTACGAATCATAAAATACTGTGCCACAAAAGTTCCAAGTCCACAAAGCAGTGAACCTAATAATAACCACATTAAAATTGTAGTACCGCTTTCCTGACAGCCAATACCTTGATTTAAAAGTTTTGCTTGTAAACGGTTTGCCTGTTTATAATACCAGTAAAATTGATAGATACCGCATGTAATAAACGATAATAAAATAACTACAATATAGTTAGGGCTATCCATCCCATCTCCTTCACATGCTCGATTAATGTCTTCTGTATACTGGTACCAAAAAATAATCCCATAAATTCCACATGTTATTATGGACAACAATATTAATATGACTAAACTTCTATCCTCTTTCATTTTCCCCTCATTCCACCGCGTTGCACTTATTTTTATAAGCTGTTGCGAAAAATATAATGAATCAATTGATAAATTTTCCCTTCTTTTATTTGTATTTCGTTTACCGGATTGCTTTGTATCAGCCTAAAAAGGTAAACAACCAAAAATAGGAAAACAAATATAATTACCCCACCACGATAGATTTTATCACCAAGTCTTCGTTTGAACAAATACCAAAGAAAAAACAATGGTGGTAATAAAAACAATGGATGGTAAGTAAACGCT
>JBKTKK010000162.1:0-5140 GCA_047242405.1 Lachnospiraceae bacterium
GAAGATAACAGACCGAAACTTTGTATTTATCAGGGGGAAGCTGATTAAGCTTCCCATCTACCGGACGAACCACATGGTAAGGCAAGACCGGTTGAAGAAACTGGTAGACCGATTTCATCAGCAACGGTTTTTCCCCCATATTTTTTTTGCACTTCTGTGCCAAGCAAATAAGTTAAAACACCTGGAGCAAATCCAGTTGTATAAGAGTTAATTAAGAAAAATAAAGGTTTATCAGATAAAAGTTGTGCACATAGCTTTACCAAAGGATGAATGGCTTCTTCAATTTTCCAAATTTCGCCCTTTGGACCTCTACCGTAAGATGGTGGATCCATAATTATCGCATCGTAGTGGTTTCCTCTTCGAATCTCGCGTTCTACAAATTTTTGGCAATCATCTACAATCCATCGTATGGAAGCATTCTCCAAACCGCTGGACTTTGCATTTTCTTTTGCCCAGGCAACCATACCTTTTGATGCGTCTACATGTGTAACCGCCGCACCTGCAAGTGCAGCAGCTAAGGTTGCACCTCCCGTATAGGCAAATAGATTTAAAACTTTAATTGGTCTATTAGCCTTCTGAATTAAGTCAGAAAACCAGTCCCAGTTCACTGCCTGCTCTGGAAATAAGCCAGTATGCTTAAAGCTAAAAGGCTTTAATTGAAATGTCAGTTTTCCATAATGAACTTCCCATTGTTCCGGAAGATCGAAAAATTCCCAGTCACCGCCTCCTTTTTTACTGCGATGGTAATGGGCGTTTTTAGTTTTCCAACCTTTATTGTTTTTGGGGGTATCCCATATTACTTGGGGATCGGGGCGAACGAGGATATAGTCACTCCAACGTTCTAACTTTTCTCCGTTTGATGTATCAATTACTTCATAATCTTTCCATTGATTCGCTAACCACATAGTTTCTCCTTTATTGTTAAATCCTTTGAATCAAGTTTGATATACTTACAGTTCCTTCGCTGCGCTATTATTATACGGGTTTTCCGGCAAAATAGCAACTAAATCGGTTAAAAGCAATTGTATATTTCGAAACTCTAGGGTACAATAGAATACACTCCACGGATATTAAAGAATACAAGGGAAATTAGCCGTATAGGTGATAGAATTGAGGGAATTATGGAAAGAAGAGAGTATCAAGAAAAAGATAGAAAAGTGTATTATGAGAGGGTGGAAGAATTTTATCATACAAACGCTTGTCTTCATACCTCTAGATTACCTTCGGAGGGTACGTGGAATGGAATAAAACAAAACTTGTGTTCGCTCTATATTAATGGTATACTGGATAAAGATTTTTGCAATTATGGAGGAGATAATGTCGACAAAAATAGATGAAAACATGCAACCATGCATAAACAAGCTTTTTGAGGGAGATTGCTTGGAATATATGAAGCAAATCCCTGACCATTCTGTCGATATGGTTTTGTGTGATCTCCCTTATGGTATGACGCAGAATCAGTGGGACAGTTATATTCCTTTGGAGCAGTTATGGGAAGCTTACCGAAGAATTGTGAAGCAGAATGGTGCTATTGTGTTGACATCCAATGGTATATTTACGGCGAAGTTAATTTTAAGTCAGCCGAAGATGTATAAGTATAAATGGGTGTGGGAGAAGTCAAAGCCAACAAACTTCCTCAATGCCAAAAAGCAACCGCTTAGAAAGCACGAAGATATTTGCGTATTTTATAGACGGCAGCCAGTTTACCATCCGCAGATGACACAGGGTGAGCCTTACGATAAGGGAACAAGAAAAAATCAATTGTGTGGAAATTACGGAGATTTTGCGCCTACTCACGTTTCAAGTGAAGGAGAGCGATACCCAACAGATATAATATATGTAAAAACAGCAGAAACAGAAGGATCGGTTTACCATCCAACGCAAAAACCCGTGGAGTTAGGACGCTATTTAATTCGCACGTATACAAATCCAGGAGATATTGTACTGGATAATACGTTTGGAAGCGGGTCCTTTTTAGTTTCGGCATTATTAGAAGGAAGAAATTTTATTGGCATAGAAAAAAATGAAAATGTCGCACTTTTTAAGCGAGAAGAGATTGACTATATAGAAGTAGCAAGGAAACGTTTAGCAACTGCCTACAAAGGGCTGGATAAAAAAACAAAGAAGCATATTGTGAAGGCTAATCTAATTCAAGAATTTGAGGAAGGAATAGAATAGATGGATATTGTGGTTCGCCGGAATGAAAGAAGCTGGGCAATTGAGATAATTTCTGAAATTAACATTATGCTCCATGATATGAATCTTAAGATAAAAAAAGCTGGTGGGGAGTCTACGCTTTCCTATAACAAAAAGAGTATGTTTCCAGACGTGTTACTTTATGCAGATGAGGAACAAACGCAGATTCTTCAAGGGTGGGAGCTGAAATTACCAGATACCTTAATTACGGATGAGACGTTTATAAAAGATGCAAAAAGAAAAGCAAAAGCACTTCATTTAAATAGTTTTTTTATTTGGAATTTTACATACGGTGTTTTATATTTGGATAATCAGGGGGATTATCTACCGGTGAAATTCTGGACTGGAACGGACTTTATAAAAGATCGAAACGATGTCGTATATAATAAACACGTTTGGCTGCCTATAATTAAAGATATTGTACTTGAAATTAATTATTTCTTCGAGACGGGTAAAATCAAGACTGCGGGTTTAATCGATTCTTTGTCGGAAAATATTATGATGGATATAATAAACCGGAACAAAGCGGTGACTGCTACATATCTTGAACAGGCATGTGTACGTAATGTTGTAATGGAGCGAAAAATAAACGTATGGTGGCAGGAATTTCGCATGGAGTATATGAAGGAAGAAAAAGATATGTATTCTGCCTATGCGAAATTCGTCTTGCTCAATTGGTGTAACAGAATTATCTTTGCCCACCTAATTAAACGCTACCACAGTTGCGCAAGCAAAATTGAATCCATCGATCATGGGACTGGCATAGTAGAAGCAAATAGGATTTTTGAGCAGATGATAGAAGAAGGTGATTTTTATAATGTATTTCATACAATTCCTTATAATCATTGCCTGCCAGATCAGACTTGGGAAGATTTTGTTGCATTAAACACATTTTTAACAAGAAACGGAATCTGTCATATAAAACAGGAGACGCTTCAGAAACTATTAGAACAAACGGTACATTTAGCGAAACGGGAAATAAGAGGTCAGTTTCCGACCCCTCCTGCATTGGCAGACTTACTGACAAATATTACCGTTATGGATTGGACGGGCCACTGTGGCGATGTGTGTTCTGGTACTGGAACCATTGTAAAATCTCTTTTGGATAATAAGGAAAAAAGAAAGATGGAGGCGGATGTAGCATATGCAACTACATGGGCGTCGGATAAGTACACGTATCCACTACAGATATCAAATATTAGTTTAACAAATATTAAGTCGGTACAGGTACCTTCCAATATCTTTCAGTGTAATGCTTTTGATGCGAAAGAAGGCCTAGAAATTGAAGTGAGGAATCCGAAAGATGGTCGTGTGGGAAAGAAGTGTCTTCCGGCATATCATGCGATAACCTCGAATTTACCTTTTGTATCTTCAAATATGATAGACATAGATGAGAAAAATCATATAGAAGAGATTAAAAAACAGGTTAAGGATAGAACTGGCATCAGCTTGGATGGAAAGGGAGATATCTATATGTATCTTGTCTTTTCGTTATATCATTTGCTTGCTGACGGAGGAAGATTTGGGTTAATTATTTCTAATTCATGGTTAGGCACAAAAGCTGGGCTATACTTTTTCGAAGCGATGCTTTATTATTACCATCTAAAATGTGTAATAATTAGTGGAAAGGGACGTTGGTTTCAAAATGCAGACGTTGTAACGACTATAGTAGTCTTGGAAAAGAAAGCAATTGAAAAACCAAAGGAAGATGAAACGCTCTCCTTTTGTTTAACACATAAAACTTTAGATGATTTGTATGCGAAAGAGGAAATTAGGGAAAACTTTCTAAATAGTATCATTTTAGAGCAAGAGATGGATGCGGATATAGTAGAGGTGAAAGCTTATAGCATAGGGCAAATCCATGAGATGTTAAAGTATGGTATTTCAATGAATGCCTTGTTCCATGATATTGGTTGGTTAGAAAAATTAAATCCTATTCTAACCCCTATTACTAATTATTTTGAGGTAAAACGTGGGGAAAGAAGGGGCTGGAATGACTTGTTTTATCCACAGGCAGGGCATGGTATTGAGGAAGAATACTTAACAAAAGTTTTAAAAGCTCCCGACAAGCTAAAATCCTATATGGCCGAAACAGATATTGAAGCATTTTGTTGTCACCGTTCTATGGAGGAGTTAGAACAGTTGGGGCATACAGGTGCGTGGAAATGGATTCGAAAATTCGAGTCTTTAACAAATCAAATAGGTAAGCCGCTTCCTGAAGTGCTTAAGAAGAAAGGGGCTTATTGGTATGAGATGGAGGATGCTACAAAAGCTGATTTTGTGACTGCCTTAAATCCAAACCGCCGCCTCTTTGTTTCGCGTTTTGAAACGCCTACCTTTGTGGATCAACGTTTTACACGTTTATTATGGAAGAACGAAGAGAAAGGTGATATGGAATTGTGCCATGCCTTATTAAATTCTATCATTGGAATGTTTTTTATAGAGGCCGTTGGCTTTGGTCGAGGTCTAGGGGTATTGGATGCAAGCAGCTCGAACTTTAGAAAACTTCCGATGTTATCCCCGCAGCTCTTATCCCGCGAGCAAAAGGATCGAATCATGCAAGCTTTTGTGCCAGTATGTGAGAGGTCAGTTTTTAATACGGAAGAAGAATTAACAGATAAAGAAAGAGAGAAGTTTGATCGATTGGTTTTATCTTGTTTTCATATAGAAGAATACTATGAATCAATAAAAAAATCTCTATTATCAATGCAACGGAGTCGCCTAAGTGTTAGCAAAAATAAGTTAACCGACCATAATCGACCCTAAAATACGTAGAAGGGACATTTCGTGAAAAAAATGTAAAAAAGTGCTTGCTTTTTTTGAAAAAATCATGTATAGTAATTAGTGCTGTGGCATGATAGCTTTGAAGCGAGAGGTTGCTACCCATTGTGGTAGGTGTTCCGTGGAGCGAATGTCAAGTTAGGAAACTGGCGACAAGTCACTG
>JBKTKK010000163.1:0-5094 GCA_047242405.1 Lachnospiraceae bacterium
ATCTCTCGATAATTCATTTTTCATGTTCTTCCCTCATGTATTCTTTACGCACGCCTAAGCGCATTTTCATTTCACTCTTATTTATCGACAAAAATTGAATCCAATTTATTTTAAAGTAAGTCACAAACCAAATAGGTACTACCTATATTGGTATTACCTATTTAGTCTATCGAAATATACAAATATTGTCAATTCACTTATGATAAAATTTTCCATAAATTTATAAATAAATTTCGGCATAATGTATAAATACCCCCATATTTCGACTAATTTTATACGTGCTAAAACACAATATAGTAACAGCAAAATATCGTCTAAATAACATTTTTACGAGAAATTACCTTATTTTTTATAGATGCACCCGAATGAGGTACACAATATAAAATTACATATTAATTCCAATCAAAAAAGACCCCTTGCCAGTAAGAATATTTTATAATCCTTATCGCAAATGAGTCCTCATCTACTACAATATAAAATTTTACACGCAGTTTTCCGTTTACTAATATTGGGCTTATTACCCTCTTTTCGTTTGTTATTCCAGATTTTTTTCTCCCCATTTTGCAATTTCATAAAAAACAGGAAGTAATTCTTTACCTTGGTCTGTCAAAGAATACTCAACACGAGGAGGAATTTCATTGAATTGTTCCCGATGTACGATTTTCAATTTTTCCAAATCACGAAGGGTAGTCGTCAGCATTGTATTGGTAATGGGGGGGATTGCTTTTTTTAATTCGCCAAAACGACAGGTTCCCCGTTTGCATAACTCGTAAATCACATAGGTACGCCATTTTCCACTGAGCAAATCCAGTGTTCGACGCACTGGGCACTTAGGATTACTGCTTTTTATATGAGTCGAATGCCGATGGCTATCGAAAAATTCATTAAAGAATCTACGTTTAATGGAAATATTAAAGCTTACTTCGTATTTACTTTTTTCTCATAACTTGAGAGGATATGAGGATCTTTTTCATATGAAATTCCAAGCCTTGCAAATAATTCTACTAAAATATTAATATCCGGGTGTACGGTACCATGTTCAATTTTACTTAAATAGGATGGAACACAGATTCCATAACAAATTTCTTTCTGTCCGCGATTTTGTCTAATGCGTTCCATTCGAAGCAGCATCCCTGCCAATCCATCTTGTTGAGCCATGTATCTCTTCTCCTTTAAAGTCAAGCGGATATCCGATTAAGCTGCTTTGACAGCTTGATAGGATATCCGCTTTTCCAGAACGTTTGGACCCATTATGCCAAAAGACAATGGGTGATTTTTTAATGAGCGCTTATTCGCCCTTTACGATCTTTCCATCTACAAGAACCATATGTACCCTTGTAGCAACCTCAAACGGACAGCCATCTGTAATGACGATATCCGCATCCTTGCCTTCTTCTAAGGAACCTACTCGATTTTCAATACCGATATGTTTCGCAGGGTTAATAGTAATCGCCTGTAATGCGGCAAAAGGATCCATTCCTGCTCGAACGGCCAAACCGGCACATAAAGGCAGATACTCCTGTGGAATAACAGGGGAATCCGTAATAATGGATACCTGACATCCAGCAGCTGCCAATACCCCTGGCGTCGTCCAGCTCTTATTACGCAGTTCATACTTAGATGCACTTGTTAGAGTCGGACCTACAGCTAAAGGAACATCTTCTTTTGCCAGTTCATCTACTATTAAATGCCCTTCTGTAACATGCTCTAATGTTATTTTCACACCAAATTCTTTGGCAATTCGTAAAGCTGTAAAAATATCATCGGTTGCATGCGCATGGGCTTTTAATGGAATTTCCTTACGAAGTACCGGCAGTAATGCCTCCATCTTCATATCATACGCGGGCTTTTTGGATAAATCATCCCCTGCAGCTTCCAATTTTGCCTGATACTCTCTTGCTTTAAAGAGCATTTCACGTAATTTGGAAGCGGTAGACATACGAGTAGAATTTCCTTTCTCCTTATAGCAACGTTTCGGATTTTCACCAAAGGCACATTTCATGGCAATGGCTTCTTTTACTATCATATCATCGACACGCTTTCCCACTGTCTTAATGGCAGTAAACGTACCACCTAATACGTTAGCACTACCAGGACCTGTGGCAACACAAGTAACCCCGGCTTCTACTGCCTGTGCAAAGGCAGGATCCATTGCTTTCACACCATCGATTCCTCTCATCTGGGGGCAGGCAATATCATTCATCTCGTTGTAGTCCATCCCTTCATAGCCAATTCCATAGCCATCCAGACCAATGTGACCATGGGCCTCTACGAAGCCAGGATAAATCTCCAGTCCCTTCGCCTCAATTACCTGTACGCCCTCTGGAATCTCCAAATCAGTGGAAATTTTAGCAATTTTTCCATTATCAATTAATATATCAGCTTGAAACGCCTCTGGGCTTATTGCATTATGTACATTTCCATTTTTAATACAAATCATAAATGTCCTCCTATTAAATCATTGTTTTATATTAAGCCTTAAGCTTATTCTTAAGTTTTCCATACCCCCTTTAATCAAACATATACGGATAGATATGGATATGATTTTCACTTTCTTCATTGTACCATAGCTTTTCGCCCAAAACAATGTTTCCCCGACACAAGAACGTACACCCTCTCCTTCATGTAGCGTATGTAGGCGTCCAATAGACCCATTTCCATTATTGTAAAAATTTACCTATTTATCCACAAAGGATGTAATCATTGGCGTATATATGCACTATTCTATTTCATTTCTTTTTCGTGAATAAATAAAATTTAAAGATGTAAATATAACGAGCATGACACATGAAACACCAATTGCTGTCATTCCAGCTTGTATTCCCAAGTTTTCAGCTACAAATCCAGTCACAGAAGGCATTATAATTGCACCAATGCCTGCCAGTGGAAACATTACCCCTAAGGCTGCCTGGGTTACATTGCGGCCACCGCTGTCAGCTACCGTTGTTGGATAAATTCCAGCCGCAAACAAAGCAAAGAGTCCTAAAAGTACAACTGTTAATATCTTATTACTTCCTAAAATCATAGCAAAATAGCAAACGCAAGCACCGATACTCATTCCAACCAGAGCCGGCTTTGGGTTAATACGTTTGGCTGAAAATGAAAGTAAGAGCCTTCCTACCATCATAACCACCCAGATTACCGTTAGCATAATCTGGGACAAAGCTTCCGGCAAAATCGCTGTTTCTATAAAATAGGTTACAATCCACCCTGTAACACTGATTTCTACACTGACGTAAAAAAATAGGATGCCTGTACTAATCCAAAACTGCTTTTCTCTTAAAAAACCCCAGTCTACCTTTTCTTTTTTCCCGCTATCTCCCTTCTGTCTTTCCTTTGAAGATAGAGGGGAAAAATAATATACAATTTCCAGTAATAGCGCCACTATAACGGTTACTATAACCCCAGCTTCCCATCCTCCCGTACTTACCAAAAGCCAAGAAATGATTAACGGAGCGATTAAAGAACCAAAGGCAAAGCTAGCATGAAGAAAATTCATTCCGCTTGTCCTATTCTTACTTGTTTCCGCTGCTACAACATTGCTCATGTTTCCCACTGCACCCTTTGATATACCAATTCCTAAGTAAACCATAATGAGAGGTGCAGGCGTATGCATAAAAAGCATTCCCAAAAACCCTATAACAGCTGCAAAATTCAATAAAATAATGCTCCATTTGCGCCCCATGTACACAGGAAGTATTCCACCAATAAATCCTGCTACTAGATTACCGACACTAAGTGCTGACACCATCATCCCCCCAACCGAATAAGGCAGATTGTTTCCCTCTCTTAACAAAGGCATCATCAAATTGCCCGCAGTGGCGCAAAAACCACTGATTGCCATGGCAAAAAAACTGTTGTAAAGTAATTGTTTTCTTATTTTCTCATTCATACTCCTCTTCCATCCTTATTTTTTCGTTAAAACCTTATTATAGTAAATGTTTTTGGTTTTGGCTACCTGTATTTGACATTTCCTATCGTTTAAGGTTACAATGAAACTGCTGCACGATGCAAAACATTCACTTTTTCATAAAGGGTTTCATAAAATTGGCAGCAATTATGTGTAAAAGAGGGTGCGGATATGAATAAATTGAGATTAGGAATCATAGGATGCGGGTATCTGGGAAATATTATTGCCGATGCCTGGATGGACGGCTTATTAGATGATTATGAGTTGGTGGGCGTTGCGGGACGCACCGAATCGTCTGTAAGATCATTGGCGGAAAAAACAGGCTGTACCGCTTGTACAAGTATTGACGAGCTGATTGCATTAAAGCCTGATTATATAGCAGAAGCTGCCTCTATCAAAGCAGTACAAGAGCTTGTAGAAAAAGCACTCCCTCAAGGGATTAATTTAGCCATACTGTCTATAGGCGCATTTGCTGATCAAGATTTTTATCAAAATGCGATCAAAGTAGCACAGTCTTCTGGAGCAAAGATCCATATTGCCTCTGGTGCAATTGGCGGATTTGACGTACTTAGGACAATCGCTCTTATGGGGCAGGCAAAAACTAGTTTTCAAACGAAAAAAGGCCCTGCTTCCTTACAGGGAACACCAGTATTTCAGGAACAGTTAATGGTTGATACAACAGAAACAAAAGTATTTTCAGGTACTGCTAAAGAAGCGATAGCCCTACTTCCTACTCGGGTAAATGTATCGATTGCTGCTTCAATTGCTTCTGAGGGTCCCCAAAACACCGATATGGAAATTTATAGTGTTCCTGGAATGGCTGGCGATGATCATAAGATCACTTCCTCCATTGACGGGGTAAAGGCAGTCATTGATATCTATTCACGTACGAGTGAAATAGCCGGTTGGAGCGTAGTAGCACTATTACAAAATATTACTTCACCAATTGTGTTTTAACATTTGTTGCTAAGTCGTAAAATAGTAAGGAGAGATAAATTATGCCTGATTGTTTAAAATCAATCAATAAATTCAATAAGTTAGTTGCAATTGAACCTGTCAGCCTAATTCCTTCGGCAGAACAGGAATTATTTAATTACGCAGAAAACGTAATTTTGTATGAGGACATACCAGAAAATGATGATGAAATAATCAAAAGAATCGGGGACGCCGACGCTGTCTTATTA
>JBKTKK010000164.1:0-4286 GCA_047242405.1 Lachnospiraceae bacterium
ATCTTTCCCTTTGGATTTTACTTTATAGCAGAACATGGAATAATGAATTGGTTCATGATTTATAGTCAAGATTATTTAAAAATGGATGGGAGCAAGGCTTCGTTCTATCTTGCTGCATTTTTTGGCGGTATAACGGTTGGTCGTTTGGTCATGGCACCCCTTGTTGTAAAATTAGGCACACTTCAAAGTATAAGGATTTTTGGAGGAATTGGGACAGCCTTATATGTGCTAGCGCTCCTGTTTGGAAGTGGGGCAATATTTTTATTGGGTATAGCGGGGCTGTTTTTTTCAATAATATACCCGACCCTTGTTTTATCCATACAAAGCTTTTACAAAGAAGGAATAATATCCACGGTGACTGGTTTCATTATAAGTATAGCAACGTTGTTTGATATACTTTTTAATAGTATATTTGGAAAATGCATTGATCGTTATGGGTTTAAGATTTGTTTTAAAGTCTTACCACTTAGCATGCTTTGTTTTTATTTGATGTATAATTTATTCGTAATGAAATATAAACCACAAAGAAAAGTTTGAAGGTAGCTGCAGCTGCCTTCTTTATTTAAGTAAAATAATAACGTCATATATGTAATGTTATACATTCGTTTCAATCGAGAGGAAGAGGAATTAAAATAAGTCTCAGATTATCTATTGTGCAACGTATTATATAAAATGTATAATAACTGGATAAGAAGAAGGAAAGATATAGAAATATAAAAGGAGAGGTTGTTATTTATGAATTTAGAGGTGGGTAGTAAATTTGGGGTTCCAATTCAGGAAGGGATGGTCGGTCTCTTTTTTGAAGATATTAATTATGCCGCCGATGGCGGACTTTATGCAGAAATGATTGAAAACAGATCGTTTGAATTTTTAAAAGCTCACGGTGAGAAAAATGATTATTACGTAACTTATGACGGTGGATATGGGTGGCATGCATATCCAGATGAGCAAAATGTAACATTACAATATGTGATGGGTAGCCCCCTTAGCAATGAGAATCCACATTATATGAGATTGACGGCAAAGAAGGGATGTGGTTTTTCAAACAAAGCATATGATGGAATTTATTTAGAGAAGGATATGGAGTATCGGCTTACGTTTTTTGCCCGTTGCCTTAAATTTTCTGGTAATTTTAAAGTATCAATAGAAAAAGATGGGGTGATCTATGCAAGTGCAGTTATAACAAATACTGCAGGGACGGATGCTACCTATAATCGTTTTTATAAATATGAAGCGATTTTAAAAGCGACTCATAGCATTCGCGAGGCGAATTTTCACCTCTGTTTGTCAGAAGATGGTATTGTAGAGTTTGATTTCATATCGTTGTTTCCAATGGATGCGGTGGCAGGTATTTTCCGGAAAGATTTGTTTGAACTGGTAAAAGAATTAAAACCAGGTTTTATCCGCTTTCCTGGAGGGTGTATTGTTGAAGGAAATACGTTGGCAAATCGCTATCAGTTTAAGGATAGTTTAAAAGAGCCCTGGAATCGAAAAAACAATTGGAATCGTTGGGCGGTTCATGGGAATTGTGAAGAAAATAATTTCGAAAGTAAATATTCCCACTATAATCAGTCCATGGGCTTAGGGTACTATGAATACTTCCTTTTATGTGAGCTTATTGGGGCAAAGCCACTTCCTGTTATAAACGTTGGCTTTGCTTGCCAATACCAGTCGGAAGAAATGATTTCAATTGATAGTTTCGAATTTGAACAATACATACAAGAGGCCATTGATTTAATTGAATTTGCCAACGGAGATCCTACGACAAAGTGGGGAGCGGTCCGGGTAAAAATGGGGCATCCCGAGCCGTTTCACCTTTCTATGATAGGAGTCGGGAATGAACAGTGGCAGACGGATAAAGCCGATTTTTTTGAACGTTATCATCGATTTGAAAGAAGAATTCATGAGTATGACCCAGATATGAAACTAATAGGATCAGCGGGTCCGGATATTACGTCCAATCGGTATGACAGGGCATGGGAGTTTTATCATGACAATGAGGAAAACAAAGCGTTTGTCTATGCGGTAGATGAACATTATTATGTAAAACCACAGTGGCTCTATGAACATGTGGATTTCTATGATAAGTATTCTAGAAGTGTGAAAGTATTCTCGGGAGAGTATGCAGCTCATCCATTTAGTGGGATGAATCGGCCGGAGGCCAACAATTTAGAGGGGGCATTGGCAGAGGCGGCATTTCTAACGGGAATAGAACGAAACGCAGATGTGGTAGTTCTCGCTTCTTATGCCCCGTTGTTTGCAAGAATCGGATATGCCCAGTGGTCCCCAGATATGATATGGTTTGACGGGGGTAGTTCTTACGCAACGCCGAGTTATTATGTGCAAAAAATGTATACGGAAAATATGGGAACGGTAACGATTGATACTTGTTCAAAGGAAAAGGATGCTGTCAAAGAAGGTTTGTTCTACAATATTAGCTACGATGAAGATCAAGAAGAAATTATCATTAAGATTGTAAACGCGAATGATAACAACAAAGATTGCCAATTGAATCTTGATCCCAAATGGCAGGGGATGACTCATTATAAGGGAATGGTTTTAACAGGGAAGGATAGACAGGATTATAATGATATAGATAATAAAATGAAGGTTGTGCCATATGCCATTCGTGGAAATGTAGTAGAACGAATCCTATTACCGGCAAGGTCTTTTGTAGTACTTCGCATCGTCAAATAACTATCATTTATAATTATAAGCTTATATTCAAAGGTCTGACAAGGGGATTCGCTCTTGCCAGATTTTTTTATGCGTGATTACATTTATGTCCGTTTAAGTCTCCATAAAAGGATTATAAACACATTGACAAAATTGAAGAATAGGACTATAATAAACTATATATAACTTGATTTCGTGTTTCATTATCAGTAACATATTATTGTCATAAAAGACAAGTAAATAAGGCATACGATACCTTTGTGTTGCTCTGTAGAACTTGTTGATTCATCGGGTAGAAGATAAAAACAAATTTTAGAATGGTAGGCGATAATCATGAAAAAATTAAATTATTTATGTCATATCTTATATGTAATCGGTTTTATAAATTCGGAATCGTATCGATGCTATAAATTAACGAAAGACAGATTACAGTATCTAAACGGGTCGATTGAAAAGTTAGAATGATTAAATCACCTTGCTTTTTATATCTTGATTAAACTCTCACCTTATATATGTAAATTTCTATCCTATAAAAGAGAAACGTTTCATAAATTCAGTTTCTGTATTCTCTGTATATCCTCGCTTTTTATACCAGAATATACCATTGATTCTCATGTATATTTGTGATAGTATATTGTTTGTAACAAATATGTAACATTTACATAACAATACTGTAACAAATAGAAAGCGAGGTATTTCATGTTTTATTTACCAGCATTAATTTTTGCAACTACATTAACAAGCTCACTTAACACGGCGGATATTAACAATTTAAGTCAAATTTGTGAGCAAATCAAAAATAACAACTGCTTAGTTATTGAAGACAATAATTTAATGGAAGGTGTGGAAAAACAACTGGAGAAGCGTGGTATACATATATCAAACTGGAATGGATGTCCTGTGGTTACCATTAAACCAGGATTTAACAACGGAACATTACCAGTAATTCCTCCAACGGATTCTGATAATACAGATTCAGAAGCTCCAGAATCGACAGAAGATATGGAAGTAATAGTACCAGAAACGACTGCACCAGGGACCGTTGAACAAGAGACGGAAGCATCGACCGAGAGTACAGAAGGTACAATAGCACCAGAGGAAACAATTCCTGAAGAGTCGGCTCCTTCTATTATAATACCGCCGACGACTGAAGCACCAACGACAGAAGCACCAACGACAGAAGTGCCAACACCAGAAGCACCTACAACAGAAGCACCTACGACCAATGCTAGCTATGTGGAACAGGTAGTAAATCTTGTAAATGTGGAACGCGCGAAAGTTGGATTGGCTGCATTAAAGACACAGACGAATATAACTGCAGCCGCTCAAGTACGTGCAATAGAAATTAAGCAGTCCTTTTCTCACACTAGACCAAGTGGAAAGAGCTTCAGTACCGCGTTAACAGAAAAGGGTGTAACTTTTAGAGGAGCAGGAGAAAACATAGCTTGGGGACAGCGTACACCAGAAGCAGTTGTAAATGCTTGGATGAATTCTGATGGTCATAGAGCAAATATTTTAAATAAAAACTTTACGTCCATAGGTGTAGGATATTTTGTGGATTCCAATGGAACTCCATATTGGGCACAGCTATTTACTTATTAATTGAATCC
>JBKTKK010000164.1:4296-5083 GCA_047242405.1 Lachnospiraceae bacterium
CTATGACAGTTCCTCCTAATTTAAATTTGTCATAGGATAGAATATTCCGAAATAGATTAGACAAAGACGCCATGATTTTCAAGGCGTCTTTTGTCTTATTTATGCAAAACTCTTTTGGGTTGCTTTTCTTCGGATTTATGGTATAATGGTACAAGAAAACTAGATATGAGGTAAAGTTCATGGAAAAGAAACGCAGAGTACTTTTGAAATTAAGCGGTGAAGCGCTTGCCGGTGAAAAGAAAACAGGCTTTGATGAAGATACCGTAAGGAACGTGGCTCTTCAAGTAAAACAGTCTGTGGACCAAGGAGTAGAGGTTGGTATTGTAATCGGCGGTGGAAATTTTTGGAGGGGACGTTCGAGCAATGCCATTGATCGACCAAAGGCAGATCAGATCGGTATGTTAGCGACGATAATGAATTGCCTGTATGTATCCGAAATATTCCGTTCGGTAGGAATGAAAACCGATATATATACACCTTTCCAATGCGGTGCCATGACAAAACTGTTTTCGAAAGATGCAGCCAATGAGAGTTTCGCAGAAGGAAGCGTTGTATTTTTCGCAGGCGGAACTGGACATCCTTATTTTTCAACTGATACAGGAATTGTACTCCGAGCAATTGAGATGGAAGCAGATATTATTTTGCTGGCAAAAGCAATTGATGGAGTTTATGATAGCGATCCGAAGGTTAACCCATCTGCAAAGAAATATGACGAACTGACCATTCAGGAAGTAGTCGATAAAAAATTAGCAGTTATCGATTTAACTGCATCCATTATGTGCCTAGA
>JBKTKK010000165.1:0-5058 GCA_047242405.1 Lachnospiraceae bacterium
GAAGATTGGCAAAAAAGATCTACTGCTACTATAGTTTATGTATCTAAGCCTCGCTTTGTGATTTATTAGCATTCCCGTGACCTTATTTCAATCGGAACGTCTTAGGTGCCAATTTACATACCAAAAGGTAGAAAATTGGGATGAAGATTATAGTAATAATTAAACTTTTTCTCTGTAATATCCGTATTTTAACAAACTCACATCACAGTTAAAGAAAAATGCCTTACATATACGTTCTCCCGAGGCCAATAAGTACATAAAAAATACGAAAGCAGGAGTCCCATTTGTAATCATTCCCCAAAAGTTTTCCTTTTGTATAGGACTCATAAAAAAAGTACTAATGATCAGCCCTGCCATTGCAACGAAAATAAGCCCTAGGCGTATTTCAAAAATTCATACCCAGTTAAAAATTCCGGAAGTACTGGATTTGAATATGTAAACCCAATTTGAGAGTAATCCATAATATCCTTCTCCCCATTAAGTAAGCGAATTTCCCCTTCGTAAGGCAACTCCGAGCTAATACAATTAAACAGCGTTGTCTTTCCTGCTCCATTTCTACCTAAAAGTCCATAAATTTTTCCTTTCTGAAAAGTAAAACTTACATCCTGTAAAACTTCTTTTGAATCAAAGCTTTTCCTAATATTTTCCAATCTCAATTCCATAAATTTTCCCCTTTTTGGTAATTTGTGGACATTTTACCATGGTCCTATGACAATGTATAGTTCTTTTTCTTAATTATTTATTACAAAAAACGATTTGATAACATATGCCCGATGTCAATTCCATGAACTTCCTCTATATTATTTTTTTATAGGTAAATAATAAGATAGGAAAGAAGGTGAGAATGTTGGCTAAGAAAAAAAAACAAGTCCAATCGAATTCAAAAGGTCTCAAATATGAATATGGTGAAGAACCCCTTACGATGATTAAACAAAATTCTTCTTATCGAGAAGGAAACAAATGTGCCCCTGATAACAACATTTTTTTCGAAGAATTAAGTAACCCCCTAGGTAGCAAAGGAAATTAAACTTTGTTCCTAAAAAAGGAGCACCGCACGGTGCTCCTTTTTTCTAATACTTTCTTTCTTTTATTTTTATATATTCTAAGATTAAATCTACAACTCCATCCTTTCCTAACTCACTACTGCTTAAGCATAGGTCATAGCTTTTGGCATCGGCCCACTTTTTATTCGAATAGTAATTATAGTAATTGGATCTCTTTTTATCTGTTTTGATAATAATATCTTTCGCTTTATCTTTTGACTTTTCATATAACTTTGCTATGTAATCGATCTTATCTTCCATTTTTGCGTGGATAAATACAGAAATAGTATCTCGATCATCGGCTAAAGCATAATCGGCACATCTGCCGACAATTACGCAAGATTCTCTTGCCGCCAAACGTTTTATTGTCTCATACTGTGCTAAAAAAACCTTATGGTTAATTGGCATATCAACAAAGGAGGATGTTGTGTAGCCCATCGAATACGTATCCATGACGAGGGAATATAAAAAACTATTTGTCGGTTTTTCATCATGGGTTTCAAATAATTCTTTGCACATGCCACTTTCTTTTGCTGCAAGTGTTAATAATTCCTTATCGTAACACTTAATATTTAACTTTTCTGCTAATTTTTGACCAATTAATCTTCCGCCGCTTCCGCATTCTCTTCCGATTGTAATTACAGTGTTGCCATTCATAAAATCGCCCCTTCTCTTATTATATTCAGAATTCAACTGGAGGGAACGAGCCCATACCAGTTGATAGACTGTAAAACCCAAATTGGTATTCCCAATGCACTTCATGAATAAAATGTTTGATTATTATATAATCGGCAAGTCCTATTCTGTTAATTCATATTATATCTTAAAATATCAGAAAAGTATACACTATTATTCAAATTTATTTGATTTTATTTTTTTCCAAACCTCTGCTCCAGATGGTGTAGCAGCAAGACCACCTTTTCCAGTTTCTTTTAAGGATTCATCCATTTTTTCCCCTACTTCTCGCATCGCATCTATGACCTGATCCGCTGGTACTGCACTTTTTATACCAGCTAAAGCCATATCTGCACTCGATAAAGCATTTACCGCTCCGATTACATTACGTTTCACACATGGAACTTCTACTAAACCTGCGATGGGATCACATACCAACCCCAATAGATTTTTTAACGCCATAGCTGCCGCATCGGATATCTGTTGTGCGTTTCCCCCTCTTAATGCCGTTAGTGTCCCTGCCGCCATCGCAGATGCAGAACCAATTTCAGCCTGACATCCACCGGCTGCACCAGCAATAAAAGCCCTTGTTGCAATAACCTGACCAATCCCTGCTGCTACATATAAGCCTTTTACGATTTCTTCATGGGCTGGATTGAATTTATGATAATACGGAATTAAAACTGCTGGTAATACACCACAGGCACCTGCCGTTGGTGCAGCCACAATTCGTTTCATACAAGCATTTGACTCACCCATCTGCAATGCTTGTGCTATGACATGACCAACAAAATCTCCTGTCAAATTTTCTCCTGTTTGTGTGAATTCTTCCATCCTTCCACCAGCGCCACCAACCAAGCCACTTTTGGATTTCAATTGTTTATCATAAGAAGTGGAAGAAAGAAGCATTGCATCCCACATACCCGCCATCTTCGCGAGGGAGTCAGCCTTTGTTGCTTTGCGTTCATGCATATCATCTTCTAAAATAATTTCGTAAAACAATTTTTTATTTTTATTACACAGATGTAAAATTTCTTCTAGTGAATGAAATCCCATATATACTCCTATCTTTCTTAACTTTTTTCTCTTGTCTTTCTTAACTTTGCATATTTAAATAAGTTACTTTCTTAATACCCGGAAATTGTTCAATGGTTTTCACTACGGTTAGCGGTATATCGACATCCGTTTCTGCAACTAAAACAGCATCTCCACCTCGTTTTGAACGGTTTAAAGCAAGGGTCGCTATATTGATCTGTTCTTTTGCTAAGGCAGCGGTAACGGCTGCGACATGTCCTGGTTCATCTTCATTGTGTACAACTAAAGTCGGATGTTCGGCAGACACATTCACCGTGATCCCATCAATCTTATCTATAAAAATACGTCCTCCGCCTAAAGAGGAGGCTTGAATATTTAATTGCTTCCCATTTTCATCACTTACTTCTAAATATGCAGTATTTGGATGAGCACTTCGTATATGGCGCTGTGCAAAATGAAACTCCATCCCTTCTTTATTCGCAATGGTTTCGCTGTCTGGTATTCGTATATCGTCTGGTTCCATCCCTAACAGGCCTGCTAATAAGGCTTTATCTGTACCATGACCCACACCAGTAGCTGCAAAAGAGCCGTGTAAGTAAATGTTCGCTCTTTTAGGAATGCCGCCTAGTAATTTCATCGTAACCTTACCTATTCTCACTGCACCTGCCGTATGTGAACTTGATGGCCCGACCATTACAGGACCTAAAATATCAAATATATTCATTTGTACCTCCTAACTTATTATATCTCATTCAGTAACATCTCATTCCAACTTACATTATATTATTCACAAACTTCAATTATCATACAACAGAATACTCTTCCTTGCAATAAAATAAAAAGTGCGACGTAGTCTCGTCGCACTTTTCCATTACACTAAGATAATTTACGTAGTTTTTCTATTAAATTTTTGAAATAATCTGGTAAATCCGCTTGAAACTCCATATATTCTCCTGTTCTTGGGTGTACAAAACCTAATACATATGCATGTAGCGTTTGTCCCTGCAAATGGAACGGAGATTTGGAAGGACCATAAACTGTATCACCTAATAACGGATGACCTATGCTACTCATATGCACACGAATTTGATGGGTTCTTCCTGTTTCCAGTTGGCATGAAATCCATGTATACTTCCCAAATCGTTCGATGACTTTATAGTGGGTGACGGCCTCTTTTCCATTTCTCTCATTAATGGCCATTTTTTTTCGATCCACAGGGTGACGACCAATGGGACCACGAACACAGCCTTCCTCATCTTTTACATCTCCATAAACAATGGCATAATATCGCCTCGTAATTGAATGTTCCTTCAATTGAGCCGCAATACAGTTATGGGCCAAGTCATTTTTACATACTATTAAAATGCCCGTTGTATCCATATCGATTCGATGCACAATTCCTGGGCGTAACACACCGTTAATCCCCGATAAACCATCTTTGCAGTGATACATTAAAGCATTTACTAACGTTTGACTGTAGTGACCTGCTGCTGGATGCACAACCATCCCTTTCGGTTTATTAATTAAAATTACATCACGGTCTTCATACACGATATCAAGAGGAATATTTTCTGCTTCAATTTCAGGCTCTCTCATTTCAGGTAAAGTCAAACTTACCACATCCATTGGCATCGTTTTATAGCTTGCTTTTACGGGTGCTCCATTTACAAGTACCATCCCGTCTTTTAATAACTTCTGAATATAGGAGCGCGTTAAGTCTTCCATTTCTTCGCTAAGAAACTTATCAATGCGTAAACCTTCTGATTCATCCCTTACTACAATTTGGGTATTACTCATTTAATTTCTCCCTATCTTCATTCTTTTTTTTTGAATTGCTGAACGAAAATAAAAAGTCCAATTCTTCTTCTTTGTAATAAAATAAGAATAATATGAGGAGCGATACGGAAGCGATAGTCACATAGCAATCGGCCACATTAAATATTGGAAAATCAATTAATTTAAAATATAAAAAGTCTACAACATAACCATTGAAAAATCGGTCAATAAAATTACCAAGGGCTCCGGAAAATATTAAAATTGCTACACAACGCAGTGGCAAATAATGCTTATTTTCTGGAATTCTAGCATATAAATATAAAATAACTGCTACCACAACAATTGTTATAATAATAAAAAATATTCGTTTTTCCTGCAATACCCCAAAAGCGGCACCACGATTTTCATGATAGTAAAACTCAAATACATCTTTCAGTACTGTAAATGGCATCTTACCCTTAAGTTTCTCTACCGCTAACCACTTTGTCCATTGATCTAAGGCGATTAACAAGATCGAAGGGATTAGAAA
>JBKTKK010000166.1:0-5011 GCA_047242405.1 Lachnospiraceae bacterium
GCTAATGCATACCCTGCCATAGTCGCGCTTGCCGTTCCTAAAATGGTACTAATTACAGCAATTATTATAGAGTTTATTATAACACGTGGATAATCAAATCGCTCAAGTAACCATTCTAAATTATCCATAAATGAGGAACCAATTTTAAAATTTACTCCTCCACCTAGGATTTGTGCATTACTCTGTGTGGATGCAACCATCATGTATAAATATGGAAGTATGAATATAAATGCTCCAACTACTAATAAGAAGTAACTAAATATTTTTTTATTTCTATTATTCTTGTTCATCTTGATTGCCTCCGAACTTAAATTGTAGGAAGGAAAGCACAGCTGCAACAAATACCATAGTCCACGCTATTGCAGAAGCTTTACCAAAGTCTACTAATTCAAAACTTGTCTTATATAGGTTAACCCCAACTACGATTGCAGCATTTTCCGGTCCATTCGATGTTCCAAAGAAAATATTCGGAATATTAAAACTTCCGAGTCCATTAATTGTTGCAAGTACAGTCGCCATAAGAATTACTGGTTTCATCAAAGGAACCGTAATCGAGAAAAATTGCTTGAATTTTCCTGCTCCATCGATGGAAGCACTTTCATATACCATGTTCGGAATACTTTGCAGACCTGCTAAAAATAGTACCGTATTATACCCAATATTAATCCAAACTTCTGTAATTATCATTGAAATACGTAGCCAAACGGGGTCAGTCAACCAGTTAACTGTTGGTAAGCCAATCATCTCTAAAATACCGTTAAATAAACCCGTTGGATTAAAGAATGTCATAAAAACAGATGCAACTGCCACGGTAGAGGTAACCGTTGGAATATAATAAACAGTTCTAAAAAATCCTTTTCCATGAATGTGGGGGGAATTCAGTAATACTGCAAAAACCAATGAAAGAAGCATTGTTACAGGAATGTATCCAACCATAATAATAAATATATTTAAATAGGATTGTATAAACAATGGATCTTTAAATATGTCTATATAATTTTGAAACCCAACAAAACTAAATGAGTTTCCTATTTGCATAAAACTAAACGCAAAGGAAACTAGTACTGGGATTAATATTGTAATGATAAAAAATATAAAAAATGGACTTACGAATCCATATGCACTCTTATTATATTTTTTCATTCCACTCTTTTTCTTGCTATTTTTCATGTCCATACCTACTTTTAATAGAAAGGTTGAAGCACTGTAAGCATTCAACCTTTCTAATCTTTCTATTTATTTACTTCAACACTATATTTTTGTGCAAAATTGTTCGCTTCTTTTATAAACGATTTTTCGTAATCTCCAGAATTCCAATATTCATATGATGCCGTTGCAACGTATGATGTGGCATCGGAATAGGATGGTGTGTAGAATACCTCTGCAATATTGCTGCTTGTAGCATTAATTACATCATAGTACTTTTGATTTCCATAGTATGGGAATTCTACCTTAGCTGAATCAGTCTCATAAGCCTTTGCATTAGAGACAGCAACTCCACCTTCAAGTGCTGCTTTCATACAATCCTCATCTGTACTAATAAATGTCAAGAACTGAAGAGCAACTTCTGGATTTTTTCCTTCTTTTGGTACATACCAGCTAGATCCTCCGGAAACTGGAGATTTTCCTGGATTTTGTTCAGAGAAAGGTACGAGAGAGGACATACGCCATTTACCTTCTGCATCTGGGAAGTTAAGTTCCATATTTTTTGCATACCATCCGCCAGCTACAAACATTGCACATTCTTGGAATGCTTTTTCTCCGTCCTGTGAACCATAGAAGTTTACAATTCCAGCATCAACCATCTTTTTAATAATTTCAGCTGCATTTTGTGCTTCTTTCGTACCAAGATTGATATTTCCGTCTTTATCAACAAGTGAGACTCCCTGCTGTGCCATTAAATCAACAAATAATTCACTTTCTCCTGCTTCCGGTAACGCAATACCATAAAGACCTGTTTTTTCTTTTATTTCTTTTGCAACTTCGATATATTCATCCCATGATTTAATATCCTCAAAGTTTTTACCAACTGCTTCAAATGCCTCTGGCTGATAGTAACTAAACGCAGCAGTAAAATCATTTGCAAAAGGAATTACTTCATTTTTCGAAGACTGTGCTTTTAGTATATTTAATTTTTGATTGTAGAAATCCGAACCATATTTATCATAAAAACCATAGGCGGTAGCACTATAGAATGAGTCTTCAAACTTTTCAATAATGCCTGCTGCCTTATCATCTGAAATAGATACAATGTCAGGCATTTCTTCCTTTGAAACTAGTTTAGGGGTAATCATCTGAACTGTAGCAGTTCCTGATGCAACGGTGATAAATTCTAGTTTCACGTTTGCGTCATTCTTTTCATTATAGATTTTAACAACTTCCGTCATATAATTTTGAATTTTACCTTGTGATGCCGAAACTTGAAGAGTGACTTCATCTTTAATTATATCACTACCGATTTTTAAGTCCTTTTCCTCTTTACCGTTTCCTCCACAGGCTGCTAAACTTGCAACTGTTGACCCCAAAACAGCAACCATAATACCTTTTTTTAATAAACCTTTCGTGTTCATTTTTCTCCTCCATTAAAGTGTAGTCTTGTTTACAGTTTTTTCTTTTGCTATAATACTGTTTGATACAAATCTATTCTACAATTACGATGTACAAATTTATTTATCTAAAAATTGACTTTTTGTACAAATAAAGATATTGTCCCATCCTTTTTGTATCGTATTTTGTAAATAACTATCTTTTTATATACATTTCGAAAGGAGACAAGAAATGGGCAAATTATATAACAATTTTAAAATAAGCACAACCAATTTAGCAAATTCCCATATACAAAAATGTGAGCCTAACACTCCATATTCTTTTAAAGAAAGTGGAAACTATTATATTTTTTATGTGAAAAGTGGACAAATTCAGCTAGTCAATGGCAAAGATGAATTCACTCTTAAAAATCATCAACTTATTGTTGTTTATTGTAAAGAAATCATACACCTATTTGTTTCATTTGTTCAATCGGACGTGTTAGTTTTCCATTTTGGTGAATCAACAAATAATATCGAACAAATACTTAACCATGTACATAACGTGGATGAGAATTTACTACCACTTATTTCTTCCATAGAATATCGCCTTAACATTATACAAACCATAAAAAGTAGCAAACCATCTATATTATATGACAAAGAAATAGGGAATTTTTTTAATGTAACCTCCTCCCTCTTATATTCTTCCTTTAATAATTTTTTGCTTGTACTAATTGAGCTTAAAATTTTAGATAGCTTGCCTGATACGATTAAATTTGATTTTTTTAACAATGTACATAATACATCAGAACCTACTAATTTTTTAGCGGAATCTTTAGCCCGAACACAACAAAAGCACATTTATAAAAATGCGCTCATTAATCAAATTATTAAGTATATGAATGATAATCTAGATTCTAAGCTTACCATTGATCAAATTGCCGATGAATTTTTAATGGGGTCGGCAAATTTAAAAAGGATATTTAAAAACGAAACTGGACAAAGTATAATACATTATTTTCACCTATTAAAAATGGATGCTGCACAAGCGTTGATAATAAAAAATGAAAAATCCCATACCGAAATTGCCTCTTCCCTTGGCTTTAACTCTGTTCATCATTTTTCAACTTCCTTTAAAAAACACACTGGTTACTCACCCTCCCGTTTTTATCAACTAACTATGATGAAATACTAAGACCATCCGGCATTTTTGCTATTGGCTATTTCTTTCCCACTACTGGGCAAACCCGGAACTTCCCCCATAAGTTTGTTATTTATTGACTGATTTCTCAAATTAAACAATACACAAAGTAGGCCGCCTGTATGGACCAAATGATCCATACAGACGGCGAAAATCTATTTCAAGACTAAGTCCCTGAAGTTTGGAGAATTCTTCCTTCATCCATGGTCAAAACGGCATCATACCGCTCCATCAGCGTTCGGGACGGCTTGTGGGCCACATGGATAACCATAGTATCCTCCAAATTCAGAATCATCCGCTCAACCTGGAAGGCAGTCTCTGGATCTAGTGCGCTGGTTACTTCGTCCAGAAGCAGTACATCTGGTCGCGTATAGACAGCCCTTGCTAGGCCGATGCGGGCCTTCTGCCCTCCAGAGAGCTGGCGCTGCTCCTCATCCACCAGCGTGTCAATTCCCTGTGGAAGAGTGGAGAGAAACTCTGTCATACAGCATTGATCCGCTGCCTTTAGAATCCTCGCACGATCTCCGGTGCCCAAAAAATCAATGTTATCCGCCACCGTGCGCCGGAATACATAGGGCTGTTGCCCCACCAGGATCAGCCTCCCCCGCAGTGAACCAGATGGAAGTTGCTCCAAGGGCACACCGTCCACATAGATTCCTGTGGCTGGGAACTGGCCTGCCAACAGCTTTAACAGTGTGGACTTTCCACAGCCGCTCTCCCCAAGCAATAAGTACTTTTTGCCTGCTTCAAAGTGGAAGGACACCTTCCTGACAGCCTCGGTGCTGCCGTCGTACGAAAAGCTAAGATTTTTGAGCTCCAATCCACTTCGGATGGGACGGCTTTCTGCACCTCCATTCTCAGGATGCTCTGTTAGGAAGGACCATCTTCTCCCGCATCCCCCGGCTACCCTTAATATTGGACCAGGCGGCAGAAACGTCCATGGCGGGCATGCAATAGCGGTTTGCAATGTAGAACACCGTGACGATGGTACCAACCTCCATATCACCTTTCATTACAAAATAGCCAGACAATACCACCGGAATCACCACCATGGCCCAACCCATGACCAGGTTGCTACACATCATGATCTGGGTTAGCACAGCGGTCCGAACCCGGGCACGAGTCATATCCTCGTCGCCCTGATTAAACTCCCACCGGGCGTTCTCCTCCGTGCCATAGCTTTTCACCACAGAGAATCCCAGCAGTAGTTCCTTCCACTTGGAGGTAAAGACGGCAGTCTGCCGGGACTGCTCCACCATCCGGCTGTCGATCACCTTAGCAA
>JBKTKK010000167.1:0-5005 GCA_047242405.1 Lachnospiraceae bacterium
GATCCAAAACCATTATTGCATGGGAATTTCGAACGGTAGATAGGCGATGGGCAATTACAAAAACAGTACGACCCTTCATTAAATTATCCATTCCGGTTTGCACGAAAGCCTCGGTACGGGTGTCGATCGAGGACGTGGCTTCGTCTAATACCATTGCAGGTGGATTTGCAACTGCGGCACGGGCAATGGAGATCAACTGTCTCTGTCCTTGGGAAAGAGCTGCACCATTTTGTGTAAGCATTGTCTGATAACCGTCTGGCAAACGCATAATAAAATCATGGGCGTTTGATAATTTTGCTGCAGCCATACATTCTTCGTCTGTTGCATCTAATTTTCCATATCGGATGTTATCCATAACCGTTCCGGTAAATAAGTTGACATCCTGTAAAACAATACCGAGGGAACGTCGTAAATCCGGTTTTTTAATTTTATTAATGTTGATGCCATCATAACGAATCTTACCATCGGCTATGTCGTAGAAACGATTAATTAAATTCGTAATTGTCGTTTTACCTGCCCCTGTTGCACCAACAAAGGCTATTTTATGCCCTGGTTCTGCATACAAGTTGATTCCGTGCAAAACAAGCTTCTTTTCGTTATAACCAAAGTCCACATCATAGAAACGGATGTCCCCCGTTAATGGAACATAGGTGGTTGTCCCATCCTTATGCGGGTGCCTCCAAGCCCAAATACCATTTGTATCGGTCGTTTCTATAAGCGTATTATTTTCATTATAGGTAGCATGTACGAGTGTAACATAGCCGTCATCTGCTTCCAGTTCTTCATCTAACAGTTCAAAAATACGTTCTGCACCAGCCAAAGCCATGGCCATCATACTTGTTTGCTGTGCAATCTGTGAAATCGGCATACAAAATGTTTTTGACAGATTTAAAAAGGCTACGATTAAACCAACGGTTATAGATCCGACTCCATTAAGGGCCATCCAACCTCCAATAAGCGCCAATAACACATATTGAAGATTTCCTAATTGCATAATAATTGGCATTAAAATATTACCATATTTATTTGCCTGGGCGGAGTCGTGACATAAGTTTCGATTTTTTTCATCAAACTGTTTCTTTGCTTCTGATTCATGGCAAAAGACCTTAATTACCTTTTGCCCATTCATCATTTCTTCTATATACCCCGTTACATTTCCAATGCTTTCTTGCTGACGTATAAAATACTTCGCACTCGATCCCCCTACCTTTTTTGTAACCCAAAGTACAAGCGCGGTATAGCAAACGACGAGTAAGGTAAGTGGAATACTCATTGCAATCATAGACACAAAAATAACAACAACGGTAATAACCGCCGATACAAGTTGTGGAAGTGCCTGTGAAATAAACTGCCTCAGCGTATCGGTATCGTTTGTGTAATGACTCATAATGTCCCCGTGGGTATGGGTATCAAAATATCGAATTGGAAGCTTTTGCATATGGGTAAACATATCATCACGGATTGCCTTTAAAGTTCCCTGTGATATCTTTACCATCAAACGGTTGTACAAAAAGGTAGCAAATACCCCTATGAAATAAATGGCTGCCATTATAAGGAGGGTTTGCAGCAATGTTTGAAAAGATGGATTCTTATCAAGTAGAAGAGGCGTAATATAATTATCGATCAATGTTTGCAAAAATAAAGAGCTTACAACAACCGTACAAGAACTAATAAGAATGGATATAAGTACGGCTGCAAATATTCCCTTATGTTTTCCTACGATATAGGATAGGAGCCGCTTCCAAACGGTGAGCGATTTTTTTCCTTTATTCATGTGCCTTTCCTCCCCTCATTTGTGAATCATATATTTCTTTATAAATCCCATTCGTTTTAAGTAACACTTCATGGGTACCAAATCCATCAATTTTACCACTGTTCATAACAACAATTGCATCCGCGTCTTCGACCGAGGAAATACGTTGTGCAATGATGATTTTTGTTGTATTTGGAATTTCTTCACGGAAGGTTTTTCGGATCATTGCATCTGTTTTCGTATCAACAGCACTTGTCGAATCATCCAAAATTAAAATTTTCGGCTTTTTCAATAAAGCCCTGGCAATACATAATCGTTGCTTCTGGCCTCCGGAAACATTTGTTCCGCCTTGCTCGATATAGGTATCATATTTTTCCGGAAAAGTTTCGATAAAAGAGTCTGCCTGTGCCAGCCTACATGCATGTATTAACGCTTCATCGGAGGCATCTTTATTCCCCCATCGAAGGTTCTCTTTGATGGTTCCTGAAAATAATTTATTTTTTTGAAGTACCATGGCCACTTCATTTCTTAATGTAAACAAATCGTAATCCCGTACGTCTACACCACCGATGGTTATGGCACCTTCTGTTGCGTCATACAGCCTTGGAATTAATTGCACGAGAGAACTTTTTCCACTTCCTGTTCCCCCGATGATACCAAGGGTAGAACCAGATGGAATGTGAAGATTTATGGACTGCAAACTTTCCTTATCTTTTTTACCTGCATAGCTAAAAGAAACATTTTCAAACTTAATCTCGCCATTTTTCATCTCGGAAATAGGATTTTCTCCATTTTTGAGATTGGTTTCTTCATCTAAAATTTCAATAATTCGTTCTGAGGATGATCGAGCCATATTAATCATAACCAACACCATTGATAACATCATAAGGCAGTTTAATATATTTAACGCATAGGCGATCATACTCGTAAGCTCTCCCGTTGTCAATGTCGTCCCATTACTAAGGACGATCATTTTTGCGCCAAACCAGCATAATAGCAACATACATAAATATATGGCGAATTGCATTAAGGGCATGTTAAAAGCTACAATACTTTCCGCCTTACGAAAGACCTTATAAATTTTTTCTGATACGTTTTCAAATTTCTTCTCTTCAAAGTCTTCTCGAACAAAAGATTTTACGACACGAATTCCTGTAAGATTTTCCTGTACAACGCCATTTAATTCATCATAAATTTGAAATACTTTTTCAAAATAGGGATGGGATTTACTTATAATAATATACAAGCCAATACCAAGAACGGGTATGGTAATCAGAAAGACCGTCGATAATTTTACGCTTACGGTAAACGCAGCAATTAAAGAGAGTATTAGCATAAAGGGTGCCCGTACCGCAATACGAATGATCATCATATAAGCATTTTGTACGTTTGTTACATCCGTCGTTAATCTGGTTACAAGACTGGAAGTGGAAAATTTATCAATATTTGCAAAAGAATACTCCTGAATTTTGTAATACATATCCTGTCTTAAATTTTGTGCAAATCCTGCCGCTGCCTTGGCAGAAAATACGCCTGCAAAAACGCCAAACAGCAGTCCTAAAATAACACATACAATTAATATACTTCCTAGTGTTTTTAATACATGTGCGTCTTTCCCTGTAATACCAATATCAATCATCTGTGCCATAAGCATAGGAATCAAAATTTCTAAAATCACTTCAAACACGACAAATACCGGTGCCAACAAGGAATCTTTTTTATATTCTCGAATTGAGCATGTTAATTTTCGAATCATAAGATACCTCCATTAATTTTCTTTTCTACCTACGTTAAATCAATTCTCTTCATGGTTTCCAGCCGTACGGTTAATTTAATAACGACTGAAGTGTAACACGAATGTCTTCAAATGAGAATTTCAAAAAACGCAATATCATTTCATAAAATCTAATGATATATTGAAATGAAGAGTGATTTATTCTATAATGTACATTGATGAAAGAGAGGAAATCTTATGACTACACAACAACTTCAATGCTTTCTACTTGTTGCTGATAAATTGAATTTTACAAAAGCAGCAGAAGAACTTTATATCTCAACTCCTACCGTTACCCATCACATCAAAAACCTAGAGGAAGAATTAAATACAAAATTATTTGTACGTACTTCAAAAATGGTACAGCTCACAGACGCGGGTACCGTTTTTTATAATGATGCAAAAGAAATTTTAATGAAGATTGATGTATCGAAAAAAAGGGCTGAAAAAGCAGCAACACGAAAAATATCCTTTATACGAATCGGATGTACGAGTAATGCGGAATTAAACATTTTATATCGCGTCTTATCAAATTTACAAAAAGATTACCCTACTGTTTACCCACAAATTTTAATGAATGATTATTTTCGATTGAAAAGCTTATTTAAAAACAAACAAATTGATCTCATGCTTTCCACGAAAGAAATGATTAAAGACATACGTGATTGTACCTTTCAGAAAAAAAGGATCTTAAAAGTTATGCCATCGTGTCCGTTGATTCCCCCTTTCAAAGCTACAAAGAACTTACCTTTGATGATTTAAGGGATAGCTGTCTTATTAACCTACATCCAAAATATATACCCTTTCAGTACGGAAATAAATTACAGGAGAAAATAACCCTCCATTCTCAACAACATCTAGATATCGTGTGCGAAAATGACCAGGCTAGTATTATGCTTGCAAAAGCAGGTTATGGCGTTGCCATCATGCCAGAGTTTTGTATCTCTGCAGATTTAAGCGAAGCAATCATTATACCAATAAAAGAAAACGACAATATCGAATACGGCATCGCCTCTCAAAGTAACACGAAAGAAAAATATATGAAAGATTTTATCGAACATTTTTTAACAATAGAAATTTAAATTAACTTTGCAAGGTTATAGACCCCGCTTTACGAAAAATCCTTTCCCAATCTTTTAGACTTTTATTATTACCTGCCTTAAGTAAGTCTGCCCGCATACCGCCATGGCATGAAACGGCGTCCTTTCTTAAGGCCCTTTCTTTAACTTATAATAAAGGATTTCCTTCCAAAGCGTCATTTCACACTTGCACCTTCCCCTTTCTTTCCCTATAATGTTGTTATATAGGTATTTACGAAACTTATGATATGAGGATACGAAGAAATGAAAAAAGCAGGCTATTACTCTTCCGGCGAATTCGCCCATATGGCACAGGTGACCTTGCGTACCATTCGATATTACGATAAACAAGATATATTGAAACCGTCTTTCGTCAATGATTCTGGCGCTCGTTTTTAT
>JBKTKK010000168.1:0-4942 GCA_047242405.1 Lachnospiraceae bacterium
CAATTTCGAGATCTGATTCGGCACCTACGAACCGGTTGGTGCAGAATGCGAAAGATAAAGGCATTGCGATTGATGCTACACAGGGCAGAAAGACGAAATCCGTACTTGTAACAAGTGGCGGGTATGTTGTGCTGTCCGCATTGTTACCGGATACCATTGCCGGGAGGTATCATTCCAGTGATGCAATAGCAGAGGACGAATTAAAGGGTGAAGAAAATGAATAAAGGTTTGTTGGTTGTAGTATCCGGTTTTTCCGGAGCAGGCAAAGGTACATTAATGAAGGCGCTTTTGGCCCGACACGATGCGTATGCACTTTCCATATCAGCAACTTCTAGAAGTCCTAGACCAGGGGAAGAAGATGGAAGAGAATATTTCTTTAAAACGAGAGAAGAGTTTGAACGTCTAATTCAAGAAGATAAACTGATTGAATATGCACAATATGTAAATAATTATTATGGAACACCTGCTGACTACGTATTTTCTCAAATGGAAGCGGGAAAAGATGTAATATTAGAGATTGAAATTCAGGGAGCCTTACAGGTTAAGAAAAAGTATCCGGATACCTTGTTGCTTTTTGTTACACCTCCAACGGCAGATGAATTAAAATCTCGATTGGTTGGCCGTGGTACCGAGGATATGGACACGATTCAGGCTCGGTTGGCTAGGGCCAATGAAGAAGCAGCGTACATGGATCAATACGATTATATTGTTGTTAATGATGATTTAGAGGTATGTGTCGAACAATTGCATCAATTGATTCAGAGCCAGCATGCAAAAACAACTGGTTGTGCCCCATTTATAAAGAAAATAAAAGAAGAATTAAAGGTATTTTCGAAAGGAGAATAATATGTTACATCCATCATACACAGAATTATTAAATGTTATTAATAGTGAGGTTGAACCAGGAGAAGAACCATTAATCAAAAGCCGCTACTCTGTCGTTATTGCTACAGCAAGGCGTGCAAGACAAATTATTGGTGGAGATGAGCCAATGGTAAAAGGAAGCTATGGCAAAAAGCCATTATCAATTGCCGTGGAAGAACTTTACGGAAGTAAAGTAAAAATTGTAGGCGACGAGGAAGAAACAGAAAACGAAATTACTGAGTAGGGGTGACCCTATTAAATGGTTGGGGCTGTCACTTATCGGCAGCTCCATTCCTTTAGTCCCCCAAATACAAATTAATTTTTAAGTATATTAAGGAGTTATATGAATATTTTATTTATTTCCCTAGGTTGTGATAAAAATTTAGTAGATACAGAAAAAATGCTTGGGCTGTTACGTAAAGAAGGGTATCAGTTTACCGATGTAGAAACGGAAGCAGATATCATAATCGTAAACACTTGTTGCTTTATTGGAGATGCAAAAGAAGAGAGTATTAATACCATTATTGACGCAGCAGACAACAAGGTCAATGGCAAGTGTAAAGCAATCATTGTAACCGGTTGTATGGCAGAACGTTATAAAGAAGAAATCTTAAAAGAATTACCGGAGGTCGATGGCATATTAGGCATAGCGTCCTATCAGGAAATCGGGGCGGTTATTACAGAAGCTTTAGGCAACCATAAGCCACAAGTCTTCCATTCAAATAATGAATTAGTAAAAACAGATGCTGGAAGAGTCGTAACGACTGGTGGACACTATGCTTATTTGAAAATAGCAGAAGGTTGTGACAAACGCTGTACTTATTGTATTATTCCAAAGATTAGAGGCTCTTATCGCAGCGTTCCTATGGAGGAACTTGTGGCAGAGGCAGAGATGCTAGTAGAGGATGGAGTGAAAGAATTAATTTTAGTTGCACAGGAAACAACCTTATATGGGGTAGATCTATACGGGAAAAAATCACTTCCTGAACTGCTTCGAAAATTAGGTGCAATTTCTGGACTTCAGTGGATTCGTATTCAATACTGTTATCCGGAAGAAATTACGGATGAATTAATCCATGCGATAAAAGATGAGCCAAAAGTATGTCACTATCTTGATATTCCGATTCAGCATGCGTCGGACAAGGTATTAAAGCGTATGGCCCGTAGAACAAACCGCTTAGAATTAACTGAGATGATTCAAAAACTAAGAAAGGAAATCCCTGATATTGCGCTTCGTACAACGTTGATTGCAGGCTTCCCTGGTGAAACAGAAGAAGATCATGAAGAAGTATTGGATTTTATCGATGAAATGGAGTTTGATCGACTTGGGGTATTTGCCTATTCGCTGGAAGAGGATACGCCAGCAGCGAAATTGCCAGAGCAAATTCCAGATGAAATAAAGGAAGAACGAAGAGATGCAATCATGGCATTGCAGCAAGAAATCGCCTTTGAGAAGTGTCAGGATATGGTAGGCAGAGTTGTTGAAGTTATGATAGAAGGGAAAGTGGCCGATGAAAATGCCTATGTTGGCCGTACTTATATGGATGCTCCGGGAATCGATGGTTATATTTTCGTAAATACAGGAGAAGCACTCATGTCTGGTGATTTCGCAAGAGTTAAGGTGACTGGTGCACAAGAATATGATTTGATTGGAGAATTATATGATGAATTTGCCGAATAAATTAACGATACTTCGAGTATTGATGATTCCAATATTTTTAGTTTTTATGCTCATCCCTTTTGACGGTACTTGGGCTAAGTGGGTAGCTTTAGTCCTCTTTGTGGTTGCAAGTTTAACTGATTTATTAGACGGGAAGATAGCTAGAAAGTATAATCTTGTTACAAACTTTGGAAAATTTATGGATCCTTTAGCAGATAAACTACTTGTTTGTTCTGCCCTAATCTGTTTTGTGGAACTTAATGTTATCCCGGCTTGGATTGTTATTATAATCATTTCAAGAGAATTTATTATTAGTGGTTTTCGTTTAGTTGCAGCCGATGAAGGTATCGTAATCGCGGCTGGAATTTGGGGAAAATTAAAGACGGTTTGTCAAATGATTATGACAATTGTCCTTATTGCAGACATCCCTGGCTTGGAATGGCTGGAACATATTTTAATATATGCATCACTTATTTTAGCGGTTGTATCATTGGTTGATTATCTATGGCAAAACCGTGGTGTATTATCGGAAGGAGGCCAGTCCCATTGACGGTAGAATTTATTTTTGTCGGTACGGAACTTTTATTAGGGAATATTGTTAACACCAATGCGCAGTATTTATCAGAACAATGTGCCTTATTAGGACTTCCTGTTTATTATCAAACCGTAGTGGGAGATAACACAGAAAGGCTAGAAGAAACACTTTCCATAGCAATGAAGCGCTCTGACATCATTATTTTATCAGGCGGACTTGGTCCTACGGAAGATGATTTAACAAAGGAAACGACTGCGAACGTATTTGGTTGTCCTCTTGTAGAGGATAAACATACGAAAGAGAGAATTAAAAAATACTTTGAGAAAAGTATCTATAAAGAAATTAGCGAAAATAACTGGAAACAGGCGATCATACCAGAGGGCGCTATCGTTTTAGATAATGACAATGGAACGGCACCGGGGCTAATAGTCAAAAAAGCCGGAAAGACAGCTATTTTGTTACCTGGACCACCAAATGAGTTGATTCCTTTGTTTAAAGAAAAGGTTGCCCCTTACTTAAATAAATTGCAGCCAGAGACAATTGTATCTTCCATGGTTAAGATTTGCGGAATTGGAGAGAGTAAGGCTGAAACGATGATTAAAGATCTCATTGACGGTCAGACAAATCCTACCATCGCTCCCTATGCCAAAACTGGAGAAGTACATTTGCGAATTACTGCTATGGCGGATAATGAAAAGGCATGTAAGAAATTAATTAAGCCAGTCATTGAAGAACTAGAGAATCGATTTGATCAAAATATCTATACGACAAAAGAAGAAGATTCTTTAGAAACCGTTGTCGTTAAGTTGCTTCAAAAGTATGATTTAACGCTTACTACTGCAGAATCTTGTACTGGCGGAATGCTTGGCAGCAGAATTGTGAATGTGCCAGGTGCTTCTGATGTATATAAGGCAGGCTTTATTACTTATTCCAATAAAGCGAAGAAAAAGTACTTAGGCGTGAGCAAAAATACGCTAAAAAAATATGGGGCTGTTAGCAAAGAAACCGCAAAAGAGATGGCAAAAGGCGGTGTATTTGAAACAGATTCAGATATTTGTGTCGGCATTACTGGTATTGCCGGGCCAGATGGGGGAACAGAAGAGAAGCCGGTTGGTTTAGTATATATTGGCTGTTACTCCAATGATAAAGTCATAGTGAAAGAGTTTATCTTTAAAGGAAATAGAGAAAAAATCCGTATGCAGGCTACGACAAAGGCCTTAGATATGGTGAGACGTTGTATATTAGATCAATATAAAAAATAATGAGGTAAGCGATGGCTGATTTAAGACAAACGATAAAAAGACTTCAGAATGGGAAAGATATTGAATCAAATTTAGCAATCTTTTCAAATTCGATGATGACTACAGCAAACCGTCTATCCTATATTCGTTTTGCATTGAACTACCCTGTTTTTTGTGAAAAGATGGAAGAGATGCGAGCGCAGAGAGAAATACCAAAGAATATTACATCTGTTTGTAAACAATTGGAAAGCCTAATTGGTACTTATATGACAGATTCCTTTTCGGGGGAAGGATTTGAACAAAGTATAAAAGAAGTTGATTCCCTTCGGAAAGAAGTTACAAAAATTATGCAAATTTTGTCCGCATACGGGGACCGTTTTACTCTCGTTGAATATGTTTTAAATCGTATGGAATATAACTTCAAAGATTACGATATGGCAGGGTACTCCGATGAGGCGATGAAAGATAAAATTATGGAATATTTGATGGAGGATAAGTCAAAGGAGACGGTTCAGGCAAAAACGTTGCAGTTAATCGAACAGTTGCCAATGCGCATGTCCAAAAATAAATTTTTCCAAATCTTAGAAGATGGTTTAAGTGTGTACACTGGTTCGGATAAGAAAACAGTGGACGGACTTACGT
>JBKTKK010000169.1:0-4868 GCA_047242405.1 Lachnospiraceae bacterium
AATTAATGGTGTGTGTACGTAAACAAAATCCCTATCCTGGAAGAATTTGTGTATTGCATATGCAATTAAAGAACGCACACGAAAAACTGCTTCAAAGGTATTCGTTCGTGGTCTTAAGTGAGAAATTGTACGTAAATATTCAAACGAATGTCTTTTTTTCTGAAGCGGATAATCGGAAGAGCTTTCCCCCTCAACGGTTACTTCGTTTGCCTGAATTTCAAATGGCTGTTTTGCCTCTGGTGTCGCTACTAAAGTACCTTTTACGATCAACGCAGCACCGACATTACTTTTTGAAATTTCTGCAAAGTTCGTTAATGTGTCATGGTATACAACTTGTAGTGGTTGGAAAAAAGTACCGTCATTTATAACGATAAATCCAAATGTTTTTGAATCACGAATGCTACGGATCCATCCACCTACTGAAATTTCTTTTCCAATATACTTGTCTGTTTCTTTAAACAAATCCCTTATGTTTATTAAATCCATTATTATTCTCCTCGTACCAAATACTTTTATAGGGAATATCCCATATTTTAACATTATCTTTTATTATACCCCGTTTTTCTGGGTATGCCAACTATTTTTGAAAAAAAACATATAAAAATAGGGTTTTCGCCTTAGTCAATTAATAATTAGCTAAGACGAAAGCCCAACAATGCTTTTCTATTAAAAATTACCTTTTAAGAATTGCGTTACTTTTTTATTTTTACTTAATAAATACAACAATCCGTTTCCTAATACACCGATTGCTAAAATTTCACCGATTCCTACTGTTATCATCATAAACCATATTGCATCTTCCGCCCCATATGCATAACGAAGTACCCATGGAACAATTAGCATATTAGCAATAATTGGGGGAATTGATACCGCATATTTCCATCTTCTTAAATACCAAGACAAAATTGCCCCAATTAGGGTCGCCATACTACCAAATATTACGTCGTAGATAACAGCACCACACAAAAAATTACTCAATAAACAACCGATAAATAATCCTGGTATAGCTGCTGGCGTAAAAAACGGTAATATGCACAGCACTTCCGATACACGAAATTGAATTGGGCCAAATGCGATCGGTTGAAATGGTACGGTCAATGCTACATAGATTGCAGCAATCATTGCGCCATAAGCAAGTATGTACACTTTTTTACTTGATCTGGCTGATTCTCTGTTATTCATTTTTTTCTCTCCTTTAGTTTTGTTTTACGAGTGGAAGGTCTCGAACACTCATTTTGAATTTTCTCCTATTCCTTTCATCTTATGAAAGAAATCAGCGCTCCTAGTATATCACCACCGCACTTAAAAAGCAAGAGAAGTATAGGTATTAAAATATTCAAATGGTCAACCCTATTATTACAGTAACCAATTCGAATTTTTCAAGTCGAAATTACACAAATCCCCTGTTGAAATTTCTATGATTTTCTATTATTTTTTATTATTTCTACCTTGACATATTATAGCACAAGTGATATCCTACCAATAGATATCCGAGTAATTTAGTAGGATTAAAGAAAGAAGGTGTCGAATGAAACTTTCTACAAAAGGAAGGTATGGTCTTCGCGCGATTGTGGATTTAGCTGTGCACAGTGAAACGGAACCGGTATCCATCCGGAGTATTTCCAAGCGTCAAGACATTTCAGAACGTTATCTCGAACAGATAATTGGAAAGTTAAAACGTGGTGGAGTAATTGAAAGTGTACGCGGCGCCGGTGGCGGTTATCACCTAGCTAAAAATGCCAAAGACATCTCCATTGGCGAAATACTACGGTGCTTAGAAGGGGACTTGGCAGTTGTCGATTGCCCAGAAGTGAACGAAAGTGCATGTGAAGCATCCGGTATGTGCGTAACGAAGTATGTTTGGCAAAAAATAAATGATAGCATTCAAGATACCATTGACCATATTTATTTAAGCGAGTTAGTTAACCAAAGTAAAAATTTGCAAAATAATACGGCTATGCAAAGAGAAAAATAGAAATAATGGAATTTTTCCCACTTTAATCTTAGCGCGAATACAATATACTATATCTGAAATTTTATAAAAGAGATTCGTTTGGAAAGGATAAAATTATGAAAAAGTTAATTTATTTAGATCATGCAGCTACAACGGCTACAAAACCCGAAGTACTAGAAGCTATGCTTCCTTTTTTTACAAATCAGTTCGGTAATCCTTCTTCTGTCTACGATTTTGCACAGCAAAATAAAAGTGCTGTACAGAAGGCCCGTGCTACCATTGCACAAGCCTTAAGCACCCAAGAGAAGGATATCTATTTTACTGCTGGTGGATCCGAGGCAGATAACTGGGCCATTAAAGCAACTGCAGAAGCATATGAAAAAAAAGGCAAGCACATCATTACAACAAAGATTGAACATCACGCAGTGCTTCATACTTGCCAATACCTAGAAAAAAAAGGTTATGAAGTAACCTACCTAGATGTAGATGAAAATGGTTTGGTTCAGCTATCTGATTTTGAAAAAGCAATCCGTCCAGATACAATCCTTGCATCCATTATGTTTGCCAATAATGAAATTGGTACCATTCAACCGATAAAAGAACTTGGTGCTATTGCACATAAACATGGCGTGCTCTTCCATACAGATGCAGTGCAAGCATTTGGTCAGGTACCAATTAATGTAGATGAAATGAATATAGATATGTTAAGTGCCAGTGGTCATAAATTAAATGGACCAAAAGGGATTGGTTTCTTATACATTCGAACAGGAATTAAAATTGGACCATTTGTTCACGGCGGTGGTCAAGAAAGACATAGACGCGCTGGTACAGAAAATGTCCCAGGTATTGTAGGTTTTGGTAAAGCCGTTGAAATTGCAATTGCTACAATGGAAGAGCGTACGAAGAAGGAGACAGAGCTTCGCGATTATTTAATGGATCGTGTGCTCGCTGAAATACCATTCACTCGAGTAAATGGCAGTAGAAAGAGCCGCCTACCAGGAAATTGTAACTTTAGTTTCCAATTTATTGAGGGAGAGTCCTTACTTATTATGCTTGATATGGAAGGTATTTGTGCCTCAAGTGGTTCCGCTTGTACGTCTGGATCATTAGATCCATCACACGTATTATTGGCAATTGGGCTTCCCCATGAAATTGCCCATGGTTCACTCCGCCTTACATTAGGAGATGAAACCACAAAAGAGGATATTGATTTCGTTATTGAACAGTTAAAGAGAATTGTTGCGCGTTTGCGTGAAATGTCTCCTTTATACGAAGATTTTACTAGAAAGAAATAGTTACTCCCGTTTATACGGAAGAAGGAGGAATAATATGTATACAGAGAAGGTTATGGACCATTTTCAGAATCCTAGAAATGTCGGTGAAATAGAAAATGCCAGCGGTGTAGGTACCGTTGGTAATGTAAAGTGCGGCGATATTATGCGTATGTACTTAGATATTGATGATAATGGCGTTATCCGTGAAGCAAAGTTTAAGACTTTTGGATGTGGTGCTGCAGTTGCTACAAGTTCTATGGCTACCGAGCTTGTAAAAGGCTTAACAATCCAAGAGGCATTAAAGGTAACAAACAAGGCTGTTATGGAAGCCTTAGATGGCCTTCCTCCAGTAAAGGTTCACTGCTCTTTATTGGCAGAAGAAGCAATTCATGCAGCGCTTTGGGATTATGCTGAAAAACATAATATTAAAATTGAAGGCCTTGAAAAGCCTAAGAACGATATTAGCGAAGAAGAAGAAAAACCTACATGGTAATAAGAAAAGAAGCGGAGCGCCTCTCCGCTTCTTTTCTTATTGCCTTTTACTATAATAATCTTCTTCCAATATAGCCATAAGTATTACATCATGCCAACCATCTACATTTAAATGTGCTTTTCTTAACTGCCCCTCTATAACAAACCCAGACTTTTGATAGGCACGAATTGCCCGCTCATTAAAATCAAAAACATCCAATTCAATTCTATGAAGATTTAAACATTCAAAACCAAATTTAATAATTTCTGGTATGACAACAGAACCTATTTTCTTCCCGAAGTTAGATTCTTTAAAAATACAAATCCGGAAGTTACAAACACGTAAGGTCCAATCGATTTCATTTAGTACAACTTCACCCACAATTATATTATTTTCATCAAAAATTAGAAAGTCGTAGCGTGTATCATCATCCACAATGTTTAATACGTATCTCCTTATGGAGTCTAAGGAAGCTGCTGCATTTGTTCCTGTTAAACGGCACATCTCTGGATCCATATTTGCAAATCCGGCATTAAAATATTGTTCTATGTCCGATTTATTCATTAACCGAATCCAATAATTATCACATTTTATCGGAGGTACATTTTCTTTTATCTGTTTCATTTCATCCTCTTTCTATTAAAAAAGCCTTCTATAAAACTTACAGAAGGCCTAAATTTATTCCTTAAAAAAAACTACTACTTTGAGTACCATCATAATCAAGTATAATGTATAAAGCACTAAAGCTATACGAATAAGCTGTGCAGACCAAAATAATGATGTAGAAAAGTGGACTGCAATACGAAATATAGCGACCAATACTGCCATAATTACATATATTTTTAATTGTTGTTTCATATTGGCAGCTTCTCTTTCAGCCTTATGTTTCTGCAATAATCGAACCGATTCAAATATAATTAGACAACAAATCGTATAATATAAAAGTGTATAAACTATGTCTAAAGCGGTTGATATGCTACCATAGCCTTGAAACAGTTCAGCTGGTATCGCATATATCCCCGTTCCAATTGCAATTAAAAATATCTTATAAAATAAGTTTTTTTCCTCTGCCTTTGCAAGTTCATAACAGCCCCATGCTATAATAAATATCCCAAAAAAGTTAGGAAAAATCTCTAATCCTGCGAGATTAATATGAATTGTAGTGAAT
>JBKTKK010000170.1:0-4818 GCA_047242405.1 Lachnospiraceae bacterium
ATCTTTAATCCATCTGTTATCTCATTGGATAATTCTTCAACATCCGGTTGATTCTTTTTCGGTACAAGGATTGTTTGAATACCTGCCAATTTGGCAGCTAAAATTTTTTCCTTCAATCCGCCAATTGGCAATACCCTTCCTCTTAGCGTAACCTCACCCGTCATAGCAACATTTGCCCTCACTTTTATACCTGTAATTGCAGATAGCATTGCAGTTGCCATGGTTATTCCTGCGGAAGGACCGTCTTTTGGAACCGCCCCTTCTGGTATATGGATATGAATATCATGATTTTCAAAGAAATCTTTTTCAACGTTATAAGTATCTGCAATTGAGCGAATATAACTAAGTGCTGTTTGCGCCGACTCCTTCATTACATCCCCCAACTTTCCAGTCAATTGCAATCTACCCTTCCCCGGCATACAATTGACTTCAATTTGGAGCGTATCTCCTCCTACACTCGTCCATGCAAGTCCACGCACGATACCTACTTCATCCTGCTCATTTACATTGTCAAATTTGATTCGCTCTTTTCCTAAATAGTAATCCAAATTCTCTTCATTAACTTCAACCTGTTGTGACTGTTTCTGTAAAATTTCCCATACTGCTTTACGACATAGTTGACCTATCTTTCGTTCGAGACCACGCACACCAGCCTCTCTCGTATAATTTCTGATTACTTTTCGTAGGGCACCATCTGATACCGTCAACTGTTCTAGTTTTAACCCATGTTTAACCATTTGTTTTTTCAATAAATATTGTTTCGCAATATGATATTTTTCATTCTCTGTGTAACTACTTACTTCTATAATTTCCAAACGATCACGTAAGGGCCCTGGAATCGTTTGAATTGTATTTGCCGTTGCAATAAATAGAACATTGGATAAATCCAACGGTACTTCTAAATAATGATCGCGAAACTTGTTATTTTGCTCTATATCTAGTACTTCCAGCAGCGCTGCAGAAGGATCTCCTTTGTAATCACTACCTAGTTTATCTATTTCATCCAAAAGCATTAACGGATTTTTAACTCCAGCTTGTTTCAGCCCTGTTGCAATTCTACCTGGCATAGCGCCAACATACGTCCGTCTATGTCCACGAATTTCAGCCTCATCCCTTACACCGCCAAGGGAAATACGCACATATTTTTTGTTCAATGCATTTGCAACAGATTTTGCAATGGATGTTTTTCCGGTACCTGGTGGTCCGACAAGACATAGGATAGGATTATCCTTACCTCCATTCATTTTATGCACTGCTAAATACTCTAAAATACGCTCTTTCACCTTATCCAAACCATAATGGTCGGTATTTAAAACAAGCTCTGCCTTATTCAAGTCATACGCCTCTTTTGTTGATTTGTTCCACGGCATCTCTAATAAGGTTTCGATATAAGCCTGTAGTACGCTAGCCTCTTGGCTACCCGATGGTAATGTGCGGAAACGTTGAATTTCTTTATCAATTTTCTCTTTAATTGACTTTTCGATCTTTCGTTTTTTTAACTCCTCGGTATAGCGGTCAGCATCACTGACTGGATTCGTTTCTCCCAGTTCCTCATGAATTATTTTTAACTGTTCTCTTAAAATATAATCTTTTTGATTCTTATCAATTCTCTGCTTTACCTGTGCTTGAAAATCCCGCTTGATTTCTTGGATGATTATTTCATCGGATATTATTTGTACAAGGAAATTAAAACGCTCATTTAAATCAAATATTTCTAGGTATTGCTGTCTTTGCGACTGTGCCATTGGAAAATTACCCGCAACGCTATCCAACAGCAATGGCACTGGCAATTCGTCAGATACCAAACGTTGTAGTTCTTTGCTCGCCTTGGGATTTTGCAAAAAATATTCTGCTAGTTTATCTTTTATAATTCTAGCCATCGCTTCTGCATGTACAGTATCATACTCGTTGTCGATTGATATGTCCTCTACAACTGCTTCCATAAAAGGATCCAGCGCTCTTATATCTTTTAATATAGCACGTTCCAGTCCTTCTACCAAAACGCGTACGAAACCATTTGGCATTCGAATTATTTGTTTTATTTTTGCTATTGTTCCGACAGAACACAAATCCTCCATCGTAGGATTCATGTTATCCTTATCTAACTGTGCAACAAGAAATATCGATTTCCCAGCCGTCATTGCATGATTCGCTGCCTCTAATGATCGCTTTCTGCTAATATCTAAATGCATAGCCATGGATGGTAGTACCGTTACCCCACGTAAGGCAATCACAGGTATATTCTTATCTTGTTCTATCATTTGTCAAACCTCTTTCTAACGGTATCCATAAAACCGAAAAAGAGATTCCTAGCGGATAATTGGATTTTTCCTTCGTCCGCAAAGAATCTCCTATTCGGTTGCTTAAATAATTATATATTTGCTCTAAGCAGTTTCTCCATTTTTACTTAGAAAACGACGATTCCGCTCTTTTTTACCGGAAGGAACGTCTGTATCGCGATATACAAGGGTAGGTTTTTCGATTCCTTCTACGGTTTCTCTTGTAATCGTACACTTTCCAATTGTTTCATCAGAAGGAATTGCATACATGATTTCCATCATTACAGATTCCATAATAGCCCTTAAGCCTCTAGCGCCAGTTTTCCGTTCCTGAGAACGAGCTGCTATTAATTCCAAAGCTTCCGGCGTAAATTCTAAATCCACCCCGTCAATCTCAAATAGTTTCTGATATTGCTTTGTAATTGCATTCTTTGGCTCTGTTAAAATCTTTACAAGTGCCTCTTTATTTAATTGATCCAAAGTAACTACAACAGGTACACGACCAACAAATTCTGGAATTAGCCCATAACGAGTTAAATCCTCTGGCAACACCTGCTTTAAAAGTTCTCCGACATTCTTTTCTTCTTTATTTGCAATCTCAGCACCAAAACCTATGGATGTGGTTCCTAGACGGCCCTCTATCATTTTTTCAAGTCCATCAAAAGCACCGCCACAAATAAATAATATATTCGTTGTATCTATTTGCAAGAGGTCTTGGTGTGGATGCTTTCTTCCACCTTGCGGTGGTACACTTGCTAAGGTACCTTCCAAAATTTTCAATAACGCCTGCTGCACACCTTCGCCTGAAACATCACGAGTGATGGATACGTTTTCGGATTTTTTCGTTATCTTATCAATCTCATCAATATATACAATACCATACTCAGCTTTTTCAATATCGTAATCTGCAGCTTGAATAAGCTTTAATAAAATATTTTCAACGTCTTCTCCCACATATCCAGCTTCTGTTAATGTGGTCGCATCTGCGATTGCAAATGGTACATTAAGCATTTTAGCAAGAGATTGAGCTAAAAAGGTTTTTCCTGATCCTGTCGGACCCAACATTAATATATTACTCTTTTGAATTTCGATTTCAGAATGTTGATCAGCCATTATTCTCTTGTAATGGTTGTATACGGATACAGCCAATACTTTTTTTGCCTCATCTTGTCCTACCACGTATTGGTCTAAGTATTCCTTTATTTCCATTGGCTTTAGAAGATTAATTTCGCCAAAACCTTCCTCTGTATTGCCCAGCTCTTCATCAAGAATTTCTGAACAAAGTTCAATACATTCGTCACAGATAAATATGCCTTTATTCCCGGCAATCAGCTTTCGTACCTGACTCTGTGATTTCCCACAGAATGAGCAACGGTATTGTTCATCTGCTTTTCCAGCCATATGTTACCTCTTTCTTCATAGACGATTATTGATACTACTATAATTAACGACTGATTATAACATCATCAATTAGACCATAAAGTTTTGCTTCCTCTGCATTCATATAATGGTCTCTTTCGGTATCAATTTCGATGGTTGATAGTGGCTGACCCGTATTTTGTGCTAACAACTCGTTTAATTTCTTACGGGTCTCAATGATACGATCTGCCACAATCTTAATATCGGTCGCTTGCCCCTGTGCACCACCAGAAGGTTGATGAATCATAATTTCCGCATTTGGAAGTGCGAAACGTTTTCCTTTTGCACCACCTGCTAATAAGAATGCACCCATACTTGCAGCCATACCTATACAAATTGTGGAGACATCACATTTAATATAGTTCATTGTGTCATAAATAGCCATACCAGCTGTTACAGATCCACCTGGGCTATTTATGTAAAGACTAATATCCTTACCGGGATCTTCAGATTCAAGGAATAAAAGTTCTGCTACAATTACACTGGCAGTAGCCTCATTTACTTCCTCTCCAAGGAAGATAATTCTTTCTTTTAATAAACGGGAATAAATATCATAGGAACGTTCCCCTCTGTTTGTCTGCTCAATGACATAAGGTACTAAAGCCATATCATTTTCCTCCTTGATAATAATACTAATTCAATACAAGATATGGGACGGCTAGCAACCGTCCCATGTAAATCCGGCTGACTTATTATTTTGCAGAATCGGCAATTAAGTCAACAGCCTTTTGTACTGCTAAATCCGCCTTAATTGATTCCTTTTCTGCATCTCCCATGGCTTCCTTTAACTTGTCCACTTCCATCTGGTACATAGAAGCCATATTTGTCAGTTCCTTATCAATATCTTCTTCTGTTACTTCGATTGTTTCTGCTGCTGCAATAGCTTCAAGAACTAATCTTGTCTGAATTCTCTTTAATGCCTGTGGTTGCATCTGTTCTAACATCTGTTCCACATTCATGCCTGTATACTGCATATATTGTTCCATTGATAAACCTTGCATTTGCATTCTCTGTGCAAAATCCTGAAGCATCTGACGAGACTGTTCCTTAACCATAGCTTCTGGGATTTCCATTGTTGCATTTTCAATAACTTTATCAACTAAAGCATTTTCTCTTGCTG
>JBKTKK010000171.1:0-3872 GCA_047242405.1 Lachnospiraceae bacterium
GCCAGATACTGCAGCTGCCTCTATATTAGAAGGAAACATTGTTATTTTGGTGGATAATTCTCCCTCTGCCATTATATTACCCTCCTCCGTCTTCGATATTATGGAGGAAGCCGATGATTATTATTTCCCACCGGTTACAGGAACGTATTTACGGCTATCGCGGTTAATCATTACGTGTATGACCTTTCTTATTACTCCACTGTGGTTATTATTGGTTCAAAACCCGGAATGGCTACCGGAGTGGTTGTTGTTTATAAACGTAAAAGAGACAATTAATGTTCCAATTATTTTACAGCTGCTCTTATTAGAACTGGCTATTGATGGTCTACGGTTGGCAGCTGTTAATACACCGAGTATGTTGACAACGCCTTTGTCTGTTATGGCAGCCTTAGTTTTGGGAGAGTTTTCTGTGAAATCCGGCTGGTTTAATTCGGAACCAATGCTTTATATGGCCTTTGTTTCTATAGCAAATTATAGTCAGAGTAGTTTTGAGCTTGGATATGCGATAAAATTCTTGCGAATTATTACCTTAATATTAACTGCGTTATTTAATCTCGTAGGTTTTATTGCTGGAATTATTTTTTCGGCCCTTGCCCTTGCATTAAATAAAACGATATCTGGAGATAGTTATATTTATCCACTTATTCCGTTTTCGTGGAAAAATTTAAAAAGAGAATTGTTTCGTGTACGTCTCCCTCATACAGAAGAGCCTAGAACTTGATAAAAAGCCTATTGGATGGAAATCACATCCAATGGTTTTTTTATTGTGTTGACAATTTAGAGGAATAGCGGTAAAATTGTATGTAAATGATAATTATTATCAATAGGAGGATGGGAAATGACTTTGAAGGACGGCATAATAGGAAAAACCTATGTGGTAAAAAATATAAATTTAGAAATCCACATAATGCGCCGATTGGAAGCCATTGGTTTAAATGATGGTACAAAGGTAGCGGTTGTGAATCGGAAAACCAATGGCACAATGATTATAAAAACGAGAGGGACTCGCTGGGCAGTAGGGCGTGCATTGACAGCGGGAATAACAGTAGATGAGGTGGCCTATGAGCAAGCAAATAAATAATATAACAGTTGCTTTTGTTGGAAATCCAAACTGTGGAAAAACAACATTATTTAATGCGTTTACTGGCGCGAATTTAAAGGTTGCAAACTGGCCTGGTGTTACGGTAGAGAGAAAAGAAGGCCATACAACTTATAAAGGGACACCTATTACATTGGTGGATTTACCGGGGATTTATAGCCTTACCTCCTATTCCATAGAAGAAAAGGTTTCAAGAAAAGAAATTCTAGATGGGAATGTGGATGTAATTGTAAATATAGTAGATGCCTCCTCTTTAGAAAGAAATCTTTACTTAACATTACAATTGCTAGAATTAGGAAAACCGGTTATACTAGCATTAAATATGATGGATATCGTAGAAGAACGCGGGATGGAGATTGACTTACATCGGCTTCCTGAAATGTTAGGGGATATTCCAGTTGTACCAGTATCGGCGCGAAAGAGAACAGGACTAGATGTATTACTGCATGCCGTAGTTCACCATTATAAGGAGATTCCTGACGAAAAGGTAGTCACTTATAGCCCAGATATTGAATATAAAATTGAATGTATTAAAAAAATACTTGTAAAAGAATATGGGGAAGCACACGATATTTTACGTTGGCACGCGATAAAATTACTCGAATATGATGAAACCGTGCGCTTAGAACATCCAGTACATGTCAACCATCTTATAGATAAAAATTACGAAAAGCAAATTATAAATGAAAAATATGAATACATAGAAGAAGTCGTAGAAGACTGTCTATTTAATAAAGAAGAAAAAGTAGCTTTTACCGAAAAAATAGATGCGTGGCTAACGCATCCAATCTGGGGCGTACCAATTTTCTTGGCAATTATTGCCTTTGTATTTTTCCTAACCTTTACATTTGGTGACTTTTTAAAGAGTTACTTTGAAATTGCTTTAGATGGAATTTCCAATTACACGTATTTGTTCTTGTCAAACATACATGTTAGCGACTGGATTATCTCACTCGTCGTTGACGGTATTATCGCAGGAGTAGGTGGTATTTTAACCTTCCTCCCCAACATTTTTATTTTATTTTTAGCTCTAGCATTATTAGAAGACAGCGGGTATATGTCACGTGTTGCCTATGTAATGGATGGCATAATGGGGCGTGTTGGATTATCAGGAAAAGCCTTTCTTCCTATGGTTTTAGGCTTTGGATGTACGGTGCCGGCAGTTATGGCCACAAGGGCTTTGGAAAAAGAGTCAGATCGAAAGAGAACGATATTGCTGACACCTTTTATGTCATGTTCTGCTAGACTTCCGATTTATGTATTATTTTCACAAATGTTTTTCCCTGGTCATGCGATGGTAGTGGCCTATTCCCTTTATATCGTTGGCCTTTGTGTAGCAATTCTTGTAGCAACAGCAATGGCAAAGATTTCCAAGCAAAAGAAAAGTAATTCATTATTAATTGAATTACCAGAATATAAAGTGCCAAATGCTAGAACAATATGGATATACGTGTGGGAAAAGGTAAAGGATTATTTATCTAAGGCAGGTACAACAATATTTGTCGCATCCATCGTTTTATGGTTCGTTCTAAATTACAATAGTCACGGAATGGTTAGTGATGTTGCAGATAGCTTTGGGGCTATAATAGGGAAGGGACTTGTACCAATTCTTTCTACCGCAGGACTTGGAATGTGGCAGATTAGTTTGGCATTATTAAGTGGAATATCGGCAAAAGAAGTTGTTGTATCTAGTTTTTCTGTGTTATTTGGCGTAAGTAACATTAATTCTACCGCTGGTATGGGCGAGTTAAGTGCAATTTTGGGTGCACAAGGTTTTGGGGCATTAAATGCCTATGCCTTAATGATATTCTGTTTATTATATACACCGTGTATCGCAACAATCGGAACAGTAAAAAGAGAAACGAACTCTTGGAAGTGGACGATTGGTATGGTTGTATTTCAACTTGTCTTTGCATGGGCAGCGGCAACACTCGTTTATCAGATAGGAGGTCTATTTTTCTAAATGGCGGAAAAAGCAATGGATTATAATCGTTTAATCGATATCGCAGCACAGGCTGGCGTAATTATGCTTGAAAATGGAGCAGAGACATACCGCGTGGAAGATACAATAAATCGCATAATAAGTTTATCCGGCTTAAAAGATAGCTCAAGCATTGTTATTGCAACTGCCATAGTAGTTTCCTTAGCTGGGCCCAATATGGATGCAATTACAGTTGTAAAACGTGTAACAAGCCGTGGAACGGACTTAAACAAGATTTGTCAAATCAACGACATGTCACGACAATTGTGCAAAGGGATTATAACATTGGAAGAGGCCGAAGAAAAAATAAGACAGACGAGAAAAGGGGAGTTATACGGCCCTTTCTCTTATCATATATCAATTGTTGGAATAACAATTATCTTTACACTCCTTTCGGGGGGATGGGCGACGGATGCCCTTTGTGCAGCTTTTATCGGCCTGATCTTATCATTTGTTTTAGAATCGAGCCGACATATGCGAATTAACTCCTTTTTCCAAAACCTTGCATCAGCGGCTACCGTTGCACTTTTAACGACTGTTCTTTCTTGCATACTACCGTTTCCTGTGCATAGCAGCTATATTATCATTGGTTGCATTATGCCACTTGTTCCGGGTGTATACTTTACAAATGGTATTCGAGATATCTTATATGGAGATTATACAGCAGCAATCGCCCGTATAACAGAAGCAGTTGTAATCGCAACGGCCATTGCTGTTGGGGTTGGTTTGGGAATCTCCCTTAGCCAGTTTATTTAACGTCTTTAGAAAGCGATGGATGAGAATGATTATACA
>JBKTKK010000171.1:3882-4813 GCA_047242405.1 Lachnospiraceae bacterium
AATCTGTGATTTGATTTATTTAATTGTTGTGGGAAAAACGGGGAGTGTCGCAATAGCCAGTTTTTTTGCAGCTTTGACAATCGCTTTTGCGAGTCATATATTTGCCCGTTTCTTTAAAGCGCCTGTAACGGTGATTTTCATACCTGGAATGTTACCACTTGTACCGGGAGGGCAGATTTACTCCGCTGTTTATGCATTGCTCAACCATGATAAGGCAGGAGCTTATGAATATTTAATGTTAACGTTACAAATTGCAGGTGTCATAGCATTGGCAATATTTATCATGGATACTATTTTTCAGATGACAGCAGGCCAAAGGTTTGGTAAAATAAGAGAAGGGCATATTCTGTCCAGAAAAAAGACTGATTAAAGGGGATTGAAAATTAAAATGAATTACCAAGTATTAGTTTTGGATTTGGATGGGACACTGACCAATTCCGATAAAGTAATTACGAAAAAAACATATGATGCAATTATGACAATTCAAGAAAAGGGCGTGAAAGTTGTTTTAGCTTCCGGAAGGCCAACTTATGGAATAATGCCGTTGGCAAAGGAGTTGAAACTTGCACAATATGGTGGATATATTCTATCCTTTAATGGAGGAAAAGTGATTAACTGCAAGGATGAAACCATTCTATTTGAAAAAACACTACCAGAATCGGAATTGCACCGGGTATTCGACTTGGCAAAGAAGTATGAAGTGAATATATTGTCATATGAAGATGATTTGATTATTACAGAAACAGCGGCCGATCCCTATGTTCGGTTAGAAGCGAAAATTAACCATCTAAATATTAAACAAGTCGTACATTTAAATGAGTACATTTATTTTCCTGTTGTAAAGTGTATTATGCTGGGGGACGGGGAACGGATGGCAGAGATAGAACCAAACGTACGAAAGGAGCTTGGGGAATTATTTAATGTATATCGC
>JBKTKK010000172.1:0-1376 GCA_047242405.1 Lachnospiraceae bacterium
TACCTGTGCGTTGTCGGGAAAGTGGCATCTGGGAGACAGCGTGAGGCAACAGCACGGTTTTACAAAATGGTATACGATCGGCATGGGGGGCTGCTGCTATTATCATCCTGACATTGTGGAAAACGGAGACATCAAGGTGGAGCATGGCAGATATGTGACAGAGCTGATTACGGATAAGGCGCTGGACTGGCTGAAGGAGCTGGCCGGACAGGAAGCACCATTTTACCTTTCCGTTCATTATACGGCACCACATTCTCCGTGGGGAGAAGAGCATCATCCCGCAAAGTGGATTGACTATTACAGGGACTGCGCCTTTGAAAGCATACCTGATATCCCAGATCATCCGGATATGACAACAGGACCGGTGTATGGGACTCCGAAAAGAAGGGAAAATCTGATCGGCTATTTTGCGGCAGTCAGCGCAATGGATGAGCAGGTGGGGCGGATTTTGGACTGGCTGGTGGAATTCGGAATGGAAAGAGATACAATTGTGATTTTTACCGCGGATAACGGCATGAGTATGGGACAGCATGGTATCTGGGGAAAAGGAAATGGAACCTTTCCGTTAAATATGTATGATACGGCAGTGAAGGTTCCTTTCCTGATCTCCTGGCCGGGGCATATTCGGGGAGGAAGCCTGTGCGATGAACTGGTAAGCGCGTATGACCTTTTTCCCACGATTATGGAACTCACCGGGATTGAATATGGTGGAGACGGGAAGCGGTGCGGAAGCAGTTTCGCGGCGCTTCTGATGGAAAAAACTGGCAGGAAAACAGAAGAAATTGTTGTTTTTGATGAATATGGACCGGTCAGAATGATTCGGACAAAGGAATGGAAATATGTTCACCGCTATCCCTATGGCAGGAATGAGCTGTACAATCTGCTCTCGGATCCCGGAGAGATGGAAAATCTGTATGAGGATCCGCACTGTAAAGACGTTGTTATCAAAATGCGGGAGAGGCTAGAGGTATGGTTTGAACGTTGGCGGGAAGAGGATCAGGATGGCGTCAGACAGGGAGTTACCGGAGCAGGGCAGATGTGCCCTGCAGGAAAAAGAGCGGATAGAGTGAATATTTATGCTCCGATTGAACTGTTTTTTTAAAGACAGAAAGATGGTTTTCAAAAAGTTATATCCTCTTTATTTTCAAAAAAATGGAGAACGGTTATCACACCGCTCTCCATTTCCCCTTATTATTGATATAATAAGGTATGTTTAAAGATTATACTACGAATCAATTACAATTTTCACTAAACATACTTTTCCCACATGATTATAAAAGCTCTCCGGGAAACATCATCTATAGTCTGAAACTCCCAGCTGGGAGCTTTTTAATTTTTGATTTACAAAATGCTATACAAACTAGAGAATACGCATT
>JBKTKK010000172.1:1386-4780 GCA_047242405.1 Lachnospiraceae bacterium
CATCTGCTTTCATACCATTGGTAGCTTTTCGCATAATGCCAACCGCTTCTAATTCTTCAGGCGTAAGGAGTAAGTCTTCTCTTCTTGTTCCCGATTTAAGGATATCTACCGCTGGGAATATTCGTTTTTCGGATAGTTTTCGGTCTAGTACTAATTCCATATTTCCAGTACCTTTAAATTCTTCAAATACGACGTCATCCATACGGCTACCGGTTTCTACTAAGGCGGTAGCTAAAATTGTCAAACTACCACCTTCTCTCATATTTCTAGCAGCACCAAAAAATCGTTTCGGCATATGGAGAGCGGCAGGGTCTAAGCCACCTGAAAGGGTACGGCCACTGGGTGTAACGGTAAGGTTGTAAGCTCTTGCAAGTCTTGTAATACTATCGAGTAATATAACAACATTTCTTTTATGTTCCACTAAACGTTTTGCACGCTCTAGTACCATTTCTGATACACGCTTATGGTGTTCAGGCATTTCGTCAAAGGTAGAATAAATTACTTCAACGTTAGGTCCTTCGATAGATTCTTTAATATCTGTAACTTCTTCAGGTCTTTCATCAATTAATAGAACAATTAAATGAATATCTGGGTGGTTGGAGGTAAGCGCTTTCGCTACCTGTTTTAAAAGTGTCGTTTTACCAGCCTTAGGTGGAGATACGATCATGCCTCTTTGTCCTTTTCCTATAGGGCTGACTAAGTCAACGATTCGCATGGAGGTCTGCCCACCTCTTGTTTCCAAATGCAATCTCGAATTAGGGAAAATGGGAGTCAAGTCTTCAAAAGCAGTTCTGCGTTCCGCCTCAAAGGGAGGGAGATCATTGATTTTATTTACATAAAGTAATGCAGCAAATTTTTCAGTGGCTGATTTAATTCTGCGAACACCAGATATGATATCGCCGGTTTTCATATTAAAACGACGGATTTGAGATGGAGATACATATACATCATTGTCACCTGGCAAGAAGTTTTCAGAACGAATAAAGCCAAATCCATCCGGCATTACTTCTAAAATACCATACGCAGTTATACCACTATCTAATTCTGCTAAATCAGAAGGATTAAAATTATCATTATTAGAATTTTGGGTTCGATTTTGATTATTAGAGCAATTCCCTGATTGATTCCCATTATTATTTGTTCTGCTTTGATTATAACGGGATTGCCCATTTCCATTTGTTTGCTGTATATTATTTGATCTCTGATTTGATTGCTGATTATTAGAATTTTGTGGTCCAGACGTCGAATTCGATGAAACCGTTTGCTGTGTCGCTGATTGTTTGACCGTTTCAACTGGGGTATCTTGATCGTTTTTTTCAGATTCCATTAATGTAGCAATTTGCTCAATTAAATCTGATTTTCGAATTGTTGTTACACTTTTAATTCCTTTTTCTTTTGCAATTTTTCTTAATTCTGCTAAAGGCAGAGTTGCAAGTTTTTCACGCATAAAATTCTCCTTTTGCGATTCAATTATACTTAATTTAAATTTTAACATTCCATTTATTGTAGTTTTAGGGGAGTAAATCCAAGATAGTAAGTTAAGTGACAGATAAGAAGGCATCGTTATACGGTATACCTAGATAAACAATATTTCACTACTCATGTAAATAGTATACACCATGTATTACAAAAAAGAAAGGGGGAAATATATACGGTATGTACCAAATATTTCCCTGTCTAACTTGACTAGTATTTGCAAAATTGCTATATTTATACTATTGGCGGCTTCCGCCCACTAATAAGAGAAGAGGTAAAAGTCATGACGATAAACGAAAAAGCATTAATGCTTCATGAGCAGTGGAATGGAAAATTAGAAACAACTGCGAAAGCAAAGGTAAATTCAAGAGAAGACTTAGCTATGGCCTATACACCAGGAGTAGCAGAACCTTGCAAAGTTATTGCTAATGATCCAGAAGCAGCATATAAATATACGATAAAATCGAATACAGTAGCAGTTGTCTCTGATGGCAGTGCAGTACTAGGGCTAGGTAACATCGGCGCTTTAGCAGCAATGCCTGTTATGGAAGGGAAAGCAGTGCTATTTAAAGAGTTCGGAAATATAAACGCTTTTCCTATATGTTTAGATACCCAAGATACAGAGGAAATCATAGAAACGGTCGTACGTATTGCACCTGCTTTTGGTGGCATTAATTTGGAAGATATCGCGGCACCAAAGTGTTTTGAGATTGAGGAAAGATTAAAGCAACGATTAAACATACCTGTATTTCATGATGATCAACATGGCACAGCCATCGTTGTGTTAGCTGGTGTTATTAATTCGTTAAAGTTAACAGGAAAGAAAAAAGAAGATTGTCAAGTTGTTGTTAATGGTGCTGGTTCCGCTGGAGTAGCAATAACAAAGTTGTTATTGACTTATGGCTTTAAAAATATCACTATGTGTGATAAGATTGGTATATTAAAAAAAGGCGCAGACGGTTTAAATTGGATGCAAGAAAAGATGATGGAAGAAACAAACTTGGAGGGAAAAATGGGTACTTTAGCGGATGCTATGGTAGGAGCTGATATTTTTATCGGTGTTTCTGCTCCTAATATTGTTACCGCAGAAATGGTTTCCAAGATGAATAAGGATGCCATTTTATTTGCCATGGCAAACCCAGTGCCTGAAATTATGCCGGATGTTGCAAGAGAAGCTGGAGCTAGAGTTGTTGGAACCGGTCGTAGTGATTTCCCAAATCAAGTGAATAACGTCCTTATTTTCCCAGGCATCTTTAAGGGAGCACTAGAAGGTAGGGCAACAGCCATTACAGAAGAGATGAAGCTTGCTGCAGCAGAGGCAATTGCTGAATTAGTAAGTGAATCTGAATTATCGGATACGAATATTTTACCTGCAGCATTTGACCCTCGCGTAGCAGAAGCGGTTAGTAAGGCAGTAAAGGACCATATTTGTGAATAGGTGGGGCGATAAACCATATTATTCGCTTGGATATTATTTAAAATCTACGTTTCATAGCAAGGTACACAAGGTTTCTTTGGATGCAGGGATGACTTGTCCAAATCGAGATGGAAGCATTGGAACTGGTGGTTGTATTTTTTGCAGTACCGGTGGATCAGGAGATTTTGCAGGTGATAGAAAGTTATCCATTACGGAGCAAATAAATGAAGGAATTTTAAATACATCCAAGTTTAACACCGATAGTTATATTGCTTATTTTCAGGCTTTTACCAATACTTATGCCCCTGTAAATCGTCTTAGAGATTATTATATGGAAGCCATTTCTCACCCAAATGTGGTTGCGTTATCTGTGGCAACGAGGCCCGATTGTTTGGAAGATGAAAAAATACAGTTATTGAAAGAATGCAATGAAAAAAAGCCTGTTTGGGTAGAACTTGGTCTTCAGACAATACATGAAAAAACAGCCTCCTATATAAGAAG
>JBKTKK010000173.1:0-4774 GCA_047242405.1 Lachnospiraceae bacterium
CCTGCAACACATAGGGTCCCGTCCCAATATAGGCGTTGACTCCGTCCTTCGTACTGCCATCTTTCATTGCCGCGGGAGAAATCATCGCAAAGGGGCGAGTTACACCAAGTTCAGTGAGCAAGGGATAATAAGGTTCCGACAGCTCAATTACAAATGTATTTTCATCTGGGGCGGACACACCAACCAGAAGATTCATCATTTCTAACCATGTATGACGGTCTTTGTTTTCTATGATCGCATCGAAGTTTGCTTTAATTGCATAAGCATCGCATACTTCCCCATCCGAAAACTTTATATTCGGCCGAATATGGAAGGTATATGTTTTTCCGTCCGCACTAATCTCCCAGCTTTCTGCTAAGCATCCTTCATAACCATTTTCTGTAATGTTAACCAACGTCTCAAACAACATTTCCTGCGCATACATCTCACCAGCATATAAATGCGGGTTCAGGTCGCGGATATCTCGGTAATTGACAAATACCAATTCTTCTTTTCCGGTTTCTGATGTCTGATTTGTCTGTTCAGAAGTCTGACCTTTACTACCGCATCCTGCCAGAAAGGAGAGGCACAAAGTACTTACTAACAGCATACTGCTGATTCTTTTTCTCATAATAAATATATCCTCCTCTTTTTCGGTGTTTTGTTACCTTAGACATGATAACACGGTTAGCCTATGCTTACTAGCCTGTTTTTCATTATACATAGTTATAACAAATTGCTATAACCGTCCTTAGGAGGAATTGGACGATAGACAAGAAATTGCAATGATATTTTTTGTGTTTACAGCATCTTTCGAAATGCTTCCACAAACCACTGCGCCGCTTCGCTAAGTTCATGTCGTTCCGTTTTGATATAACCAATTACAAGAAAGGGCTCACAATCCTGGATACGCAGTGCTTTAATCTTATACTGCTCATACTGTGGATATAAGAAGTTAATTCCCAAACTGCAAATATCTGTATTGAGCAGCAAATTGATATGCACATGATCGCTATTGGTATACATTGCATAGTTCATTTGCTCTGTACTGATTGCTCCCAGGGACACATGTGCCAGGTGATGTTCCATAGAAAAATAGTCACGAACCCCTCTTACAAAACGCAGCTTGGACAGCTCGCCAAAACCGATGCTATCCCACTCGTAATAGGGACTGTTCGGTCCAACATAGACACAGGCTTCTTTAACATCCATAGGTTCAAAGATCAGCTTTTTATGTCCGAGAATGTGTTGAAATGATTTCATTTGCTTTTGCGCTATGTAGACAATTCCAAGCTCTGAAATTCCACTTGCTACCCAGTCACTAACTTCTTCGACGCTACCCTCCTGATGCTCAATAACATATCCCCGACAATCCCAGTGCTGATAGAAGTCTGCCAATAGCCGCGCAATCATATTGCTTGGGTAAGTAGAAATCGAGAATTTTCTACCATGATTGCGATCTGCCATTGAATTGATGACAGACATATTTTTTAAAATAATTTGCGCATATTCCCGCACGGTTTCTCCGTATGGTGTAATACGTATTCCACGGCTTGTTCGCTCAAAAAGTTTTCGTCCAAGCTCTTTTTCCAGTGTTGAAATGACCTTACTTACATTGGGCTGTGTCGTGTATAAACATTCAGCCGCTTGGTTAAAACTGCCCTTATCACAGGCAATCATAAAATATTCCAGTTGTTTTAGCTCCATTGTTACCCTCCTTAGGCTCGTCGTTATACTTTTTAGAATGTCGCAGATATAAATATATAAAATCACCCCGCCTGCGATCGGCAACCATTACCGCACCACAAGTGAGGTGAATTTTCAAATTTCTTTCTAACGTGTCAATCATGTCGGTTTGTACCAATGACACGCGCAATCTAAAGTTTGCTCTATTCGATTCCATAAATTACAGCTGCCCCACTAGATCCAAACGATAAATAGGGTGGCCCCATTTTTTAGGAGGTTAGCTATAGCTAACCGCTGTACAAAGTATACTATGGAAAAATTTGCTTGTCAAGTGTTCAACTATATTCGCCTAGTTGGATCTGAAAGAACCTGTACTTTAGTAAGTGCAGGTCCTTTTCCTTGTATTTCGCTTATAATGTTGTCCACTCTTTGTATCGTTCTTAGTTTTTGACAATATACAGTAATCTATGGAAATCAACCCGAAGGTCATGCCAGATTCTATCAGTATCCGCATTTTACCATTCCATTCCGTAGTACACTTCGTCTACAAGAGCCTGAATATCATCTTCGCTGGAAATGCTATCGCTAACAACAGCATCCAACTATTTGATGAGACATTTTCCCTCACTAGAAAAAGAATAGGGGGGGTGCTTTAAATGTCATACTATGAGTTGCAGTTCCAAATCTATAAATGGGTGCAATATAAGGAATTGTACTTAAGTAATCCGCCTGTGCTACTAAGTAATTAGTCATGTCTAATCGTTTAGTAGTAGTAGTATTCACCGAAAAACCTTGTGCAGGATAGTTTATTTTTTCTTTATGATTTACTTGGTATTGCGTTTTATCTTCTAGATCAATATCAAGTAATACATTAAGTTTTTCCTCTGTTATAATTCCATGGCTTCTTAAATTTTCTTCGTTTTGTATTTGATTCACATCAGATTCTATTGAGTAATATTGATATTCGCATTTATTAAAACGCACACCATGGTCTACATATAATCTCATGCAATCATCAGTATCAATGAATGTGGTTAGAACTTCACCCAGTTCATTTGCAACAGAATAGTTATATCCTTCGGGTGTCATGAATACGTCAATTGTAAATAGAACCTTTTGGTTTGATAGAACTGGAAAGTAATAGATATCGTTTTCTTTAAAGGAGCCATCATTTTGTTTGAGATATAAAATGTAAGGATCCATTACTTGTATATCATTAGTAGAAAAATCAGTAATACCAAGATAAGTTGGATCATCCAATACATCAGCTACTATTTCGACTGCTTTATCCACTATAAATTCGATAACTTCATTTGGTGCTTCTACTCTTTCAACGCCTATTGTAGTATCTTCGCTTTTAGCACTACTAATGATTGCAAAGTAATTAAATATACAATAGCAACATAATAAAGTAATTATGCTTAACAACAATTTTTTGCATAACTTTGAAAACATGAAATATCCTCCTTAGTTCTATTGATTTACAGTTACAATAACAACAAGTGGTCTCTGTTTAGGAAGTGATAGTTCTCCCTCCTTATTATTGTACTATATTTTCTCGTATAATCAAATGGTTTTATAATTTTTCCTTTTTACCAAAAGCAGCGGCATCAGCAGAAATCATGCCCCTTCCATAAAATGAATCTCCACAAAGCGGTATCTGTATTGAACTCACAGGAAAAGAATGTCCATCCATAAGAAAAGCTTATTTAATATTATTTATCAGCTACTCTCACGTTCAACCAGTGATGAAGGAAAAACAAGATGTTGAGTACTTGGTTTCTGGTCGGAAGGTGCTTCTATTTCTTCAATTGTCATACGAGCAGCATTTTCACCCATTTCACGTGCTGGCATTTCCATAGAAGTCATAGTTGTTTCCAACATTCCTCCAATAATGTGACCTGTAAGACTTATCAAGCGTATTTGATCCGGAACTTTAATATTGTTTTCTTTTAATGCACGCAGTGCACCAATACCCTGTGCGTCAACAGCGGCCATAATTGCATCCAGATCAGGATTTTGCTCAAGAAGATCTAAAGTACATTGGTAACCGTATTCTAAACTGTGAATGGGGGCGAATGAAACTGCACTTGTTTCGTATAGGCCAAGTTCTTTTAATGCACGGAGGTATCCATTATATCGCTCGCGGTAAGGTGCCAGCTGCATAGAACCATTGATAAAGCCGATTTGCCGACATCCTTTAGATGCTAGGTATTTCGTGGCTTCGTATCCACAGGTATCATAGTTTGCGGTAACGCTGCTGATGGTGGAATCCTGATGACGTACGATTTGGGTAACAGCCAGCCCGCTTGCATGAATGTCACGTAACAAGCGTCCATTGTGACCGGTTCCTGCGATTACGATTCCATCTACAAACCCATTGCGAAGTCGATTCAGACCCTCTCGTTCTATTTTTGGATCATCTTCAGTGTTGCAGATTAGAGTAGCATACCCAAGTTTTCTTGCCCCTTCTTCAATTCCCTCTGTAATTTCTGCAAAAACAGTCATATAGAGACGAGGGACTACCACCCCAATTGTATGGCGTTTTCCTTGTCTCAGTCCCTGGGCTAGTACATTGGGTTGATAACTTAGCTCTTTTACAGCTGCAAGTATACGGGCTTTGGTATCTGGATGCACATAGGAGGTATTATTCAATGCACGTGAGACGGTGCTGACATCGACACAGGCAAGCTTTGCCACATCTTTTAAAGTTGCCATTATTGTACTCCTTATATAGTTGTAAAAAATAAAGATTTTGGTGAAAATAACTATCTAATTGTAATGGATGCAATCGATTGTATAAAAATATTATAAAGACATAAGAGGAAAATTTCAATATAAGATTGGGGAAAAATTACAAATAGAGACAGGAATAGAGATAAATAATTGGAAAAAATATGCAAAATATTGCAGACCATAAGCAAGAAATTGCAGCCTGACTTGATAATATTGATTCCATTTTACGTGTGTGATATAAAGGAATCATAAGATATACAAACGTTTGTATATAAAGAAACAAGAGCATGTGCACAATGCTTCGTAGCAAATCAAACTATATCAATTAATAAAAAAGGAGAACTACTATGGCTAAAGTAAAAACTTTTAGAAC
>JBKTKK010000174.1:0-4767 GCA_047242405.1 Lachnospiraceae bacterium
GCTTTACAGTAAAGCGGTGGAGCTTGCAGGGCTGAGCGGGAAGGAAACCGTTATTGATGCTTACTGCGGTATTGGGACGATTGGGCTGATCGCGTCGAAGCATGCGAAGAATGTGATTTCGGTGGAACTGAATCCGGATGCGGTCAGGGATGCGATTGTTAATGCGAAGGTGAATGGGATTAAAAATGTGCGTTTTTATAAGGCGGATGCGGGGCGGTTTTTGACGCAGATGGCGGAAGAAGGGGCGAAGGCGGATGTGCTGCTGATGGATCCGCCGAGGAATGGGAGTTCGGAGGAATTCCTGCGCAGCGCGGCTTTGCTGGGGCCGGGGAAGATTGTGTATATTTCCTGTAATCCGGTGAGTTTGGGGAGAGATTTGGGAGTGCTGAAGAAGATGGGGTATCGGGCGGAGGAGTGTTGGATGGTGGATATGTTTCCTTGGACTGCGCATTGCGAGGTTTGTGTGGAATTGTGTCGAAAATAGACGAGCTGGTATGAGTTAGCATAAGTGTTTATTTATGATGTTAAGTTAAAACAATACTGTTTATAAGAAAAGTTTAATATGTGTTAATTTTAAATCACATATTTATATCTGAATAAAAAGAAAAATGACTTTGGATAAGTAGCAAATAGTTAGATAGATGTTTTGACCAGGTACAATTAAAAAGGTAAGGCTCATCATAGTAATTATTTAATAATAATCATATTGGAGGACTAAATTGTGATTACATCAGAAGAAATTAAACGTAGATTATGGGATGGAGCAACGGAACTGCGAGGGTCGATGGATGCAAGCCGTTATAAAGATTATATGCTTGGTCTAATGTTTTATAAGTTTTTAAGTGATAAGACTTTAGAAACATTTAAATCAACAGCGGGTTTAGGGCAGATGTCGGAAGCAGAGTTAGTTGATGAATATGTAAAGGCAAGAGTCGATTATGATACTGAATTGGATAAAATGATTCAAGATGTATTGGGGTATTATGTAGTACCAGAATACCTTTATCAAACATGGGTGAAAGATATAAATAAAGGTGATTTTGAAGTCCAAAAAGTAACAGACGCACTGAATAATTTTGAACTAACGATTTCGGTAACCGGTGATTCGAATGATTTTAAAGGACTATTTTCAAGTTCAACACTAGATCTGACAGATACGGCACTTGGTAGTAATTTAAATGAGCGCAGTAAAAATATCAAGGCGTTGATTTTATTATTTGCTGATTTGGATATGGTGGCGCTGCAAAAAGGAGATGTTTTAGGTGATGCGTATGAATACTTGATCGGTCAGTTTGCTATGGAGTCGGGGAAAAAGGCTGGGGAATTCTATACACCACGTCAAGTAAGCGAGGTTTTGGCGCAAATAGTAGCCAAAACCCCAAATATTAAATCAATCTATGATCCAACGGTTGGAAGCGGCTCCTTACTTCTTACGGTCAAAAAACATTTGGAAAAAAATATTCAAAAGAATTTAGAATATTATGGGCAAGAAAAAAACACTGCTACCTATAATCTTACCCGCATGAATTTGCTTCTTCATGGTATTCGTCCTGAAAAAATGACTATAAAAAATGGAGATACCTTGTCCCAGGATTGGCCGGAAGATCCAGAACATCCAAATGAAGGTATCCTATTTGACGCGGTAGTTATGAATCCTCCCTATTCAGCAAAGAACTGGAATAAAGCGGGACTGAAAGTAAGCGATCCGAGGTTTGAATTGGCTGGAGTATTACCTCCTGATTCCAGGGGTGATTTTGCCTTTCTTTTGCATGGATTATATCATTTAGGGCAAAATGGAACTATGGCTATCGTACTACCTCATGGTGTGCTTTTTCGTGGTGGTACGGAAGGTGAGATTCGTCAAAGACTTATAGATAAAAATTGTATTGATGCAATTATTGGTTTACCAATTAATTTGTTTACAAATACTGGCATTGCTGTCGTTGTTATGATATTAAAGAAAAATCGCGAATTAAACGCGCCGATTCTTATGATAGATGCGTCAAACGGTTTTATAAAGAATGGAAAACAAAACACGTTGCAAGAGAAGGATATAGCCAAAATTGTAGATACCTATACAGACAGAAAAAAAATACATGGGTACAGTTATTTAGCGACTCGGGAGGAGATTATTGAAAATGATTATAATATAAACATCCCACGCTATATTGAGGCGATGAATGAAGAAATTCCGCATGATGTGGATGCTCATTTGTTTGGCGGTATTCCAAAGAAAAATATAGATGATTTACAAGTTTTACAAACTAGTGTATCTGATTTATTATTAACATCTATGAAGGAACTTCGTCCCAATTATGTGGAATTGACAAAGACAATAACGGAATTAGCGAACGAAATATTATCGGACAAGCGTATTCTTAAAAAATCAGAGGTGCTTAAAATAAAAATAAAAAAATATATTGACAGATATTGGTCTATTTTGCGACAGATTGAGAAAGATACAAACTTGAAAATGCTCATGGATGATATGCTCTTTGAAATAAAAATTATGTTGGCAGAGTTTGATTATATTAATGTTTATGATGGTTATCAGATTGTTGCTGAGATTTGGAAATCCTTTCTCACCCACGACACGGAATTAATTGCCTCGAGTAACTTTTATCAAATCGGCCGCACTCGTGTACCTAACATGGTTACAAAGGGCAGCGGGAATAACAAACATGAGGAACAGGATGGCTGGATTGGTGCGATTGTACCAAATGATTTGATAGCCAAGCGTTTATATCCGGCGGAACTTCTGGAGATTGAAAACAAAAGATTACGTTATATAGAACTTGACACTGAGCTTTCAGAACTTGTTGAAGCTGCCAAAGTGGAAGACAGTGATGAATTTAATGCGTTATATGACACACTCAAAAAAAATGACGACGGAGAACCTCAGGATAGTTTTGAAACTAAAATTGTAAAAGATGAATTAAAAAATTCGGAAAAAGGTAAAAATGAATATAACTTGCTAAGAAAAGTCGATAAACTAATCACGGATAAATTATTGCTGAATAAATCTATAAAGGCTGAAGAAAAAGAACTGAAAAAGAAAATCGAAGAACGCATTCTCGTTCTCACAGATGATGAAATTGACAGTTTGGTTTATGAGAAATGGTTTGGAACTATAGTAGATTTAATGACGGATTTGGTGGTTCAGCCATTAAAAGAAGAATTGAATATTTTAGAAATGTTAATTAATCGTTATTCACAGACCTTATCTGCGATAGAACTTGAATGTGAAACATTAGAAAAAGAGCTTGAAATTTTGGCAAACGAATTGGTGGTGGAAGGATGAGTAAAACTAGAAAATTAGTGCCAAGAAGGCGATTTAAGAAGTATCTAAATGATGGGGATTGGGAACAGCACAAGGTAGGCGAAGTTGTCGATGTTCGAAATGGAAAGGATTACAAACATCTTTCTGAAGGCAGTATTCCAGTATATGGAACGAGCGGGTATATGCTGAGTGTTAATGAAGCTCTTTCATATGACGAGGACGCCGTTGGTATAGGAAGAAAAGGTACAATAGATAAACCTTATGTATTAAAAGCTCCATTTTGGACAGTAGATACACTGTTTTATGCAGTCCCGAGAGAAAAGATGGATTTGGATTTTGTCTTAAACATTTTTCAAAATATTGACTGGAAAAAGAAAGATGAGTCTACAGGAGTTCCTAGTTTATCAAAAACGGCTATAAATGCAACAAGAGTAATGATACCTCAATATAAAGAACAGTGTGTTATTGGGGAATATTTAACTAAGATCGACAATCTATTGACCCTTCATCAGCGTAAGCTAGAGAAAATGAAAGCGTTAAAGGCTGCTTACCTTTCTGAAATGTTTCCCGCGAAGGGGGAGTGCAAACCAAAACGTAGATTTAAGGGCTTCACTGATGATTGGGAACTGCGTAAGTTGGGAGAAATCGGCTCAGTTTCGATGTGCAAAAGGATATTTAAAGAGCAAACATCAGTGAAAGGTGATGTACCCTTCTATAAGATAGGCACTTTTGGCGGAGATGCTGATGCCTTTATCTCACAGGAGCTATTTGAAGAATACAAGGTAAAATACCCGTATCCGTCTAAGGGAGCAATATTGATTTCCGCTTCAGGAAGTATAGGGCGAACTGTTGAATTTACTGGGAAAGACGAGTATTTTCAGGATTCTAATATAGTATGGCTGACTCACGATAAAAGGCTTTGCGACAGCTTCTTGAAGTGCTTTTATGAAACTGTTAAGTGGGCTGGGATTGAGGGGAGTACTATTAAACGACTGTATAATGATAACATTCTTAAAACGGAAATTGCTCTGCCGTGCATAAGTGAGCAAAAGGCTATCGGAAATTTTTTTAGTAATCTCGATCACCTCATTGCCCTCCACCAGCGTACTCTCGAAAAGCTTCAAAATATGAAAAAAGCATATTTAAATGAAATGTTCGTAGGAGGTGAGTAATAATCATGAGCAATAAGGCTAAAGATGCCAGTGAAAAAGCTTTTCAGGAGAATTTTGTATCAGAATTACAAAAATACAAATGGGAGGCGCCAGAATTTTTAAATGGTAACAAACAAAAAGTAACGGTTGATACGTTGCTTGCCCATTGGCGTTCGGAGTTAAACCGAATCAATGCCGACCAATTAGAAGGTGTCCCCTTAACGGATGGTGAATTTAATCAGGTTCTTTTCAAAATCAGCCAGATATCCAATAGCTTTGAAGCGGCTAAAGTTTTAGCAATGGAAGAATCAAAAGGAAAAATTGACGGTATTTACC
>JBKTKK010000175.1:0-4732 GCA_047242405.1 Lachnospiraceae bacterium
TGTCTCTTTATTATTGTCAATAAAACGTATGGCTGCATCAGTTAAGGCATCAACTCGATAACCAGGAAGTTGAACGGCCTGATCTTCATTATCATAAACAACTGTTTGATAAGCAGTAGAAGTAGCTTCCAATGCGTTTGCCCCCAGCCACCATTGATATCCCCCACGCTCCTCTTTTGGTACTGCATGCCGTGTGGAACCTAAATGCCATTTTCCAATATATCCGGTATAATATCCTGCTTCATTAAAATAATGAGCCATTGTCTTGTGTTGGGTAGGAAGGGTAATTGCATTGCGATAGGTTCCTAGAAAAGTAGCATACTTTCCCGTCTGTAAAACACCTCTCGCTGGTCCACATACTGGTTGTGGAGTAAATGCATAATTGGCATGGGTACCTTCCACAGCCATCTTATCAAAATTGGGGGTTAATCCACAGGGGTTTCCGTGTATTCCCGTCGTATCATACCTTTGTTGATCCGTAAAAAAAACTACTACATTGGGTCTTGCCATAACTCTCCTCCTTATTAATCAGACGTGACTGACAAACAAATAGCACTATTACTATATTATTTCAATCGTATAACTTTATGTTATAAAAGTAAATGGACAATCTTGGCTATCCAAACGCCATTTTCATAGTCTAATAAACGTAAAAAAGACACCCGGTTTTTCATTAACCCGATGTCCTTTCTTTGCCATATCAAGTAGATTAACCTTATAGCCGCTGTCACAAATCCCCCGCCAACCACCAGAGTCTCAACGAATTGAAGCAAGGTACTTTCTCAATTCATTAATTTTCATTCTAGCGATCCCACTTGTCACAAAGTGCATTTATTTGATCTGCAAACTTTCCTAAATCTTTATTTGCACCGCCTTCGTTATGTCGAATTACGGTAAGTAGCCTTTGCCCAGCTGCAACTAGTCGTGCAAATACTTGGTTTGCTCTCGTACTCGGTTCCTTAGCTTTCTTTACCAGTATTTTGCATCCTTCTTCCAAACATTGATTCGTAGCTAAATCATAACTTGCTCCACTATATGGTGCAACTGCTTCTTGACCATATTCTCTACATAGGAAATCGGCAAAAGACTCACAAACTGTATTTTCACCATGTACTACAAATACACGCGTAGGTTTTTTCTTAAATGATTCAATCCATCGTATCAAGCCATTTTTATCTGCATGACCACTAATTCCATCCAATCGTTCGATTCTAGCATTAACATTTATTTCTTCCCCAAATAATCGTACAATGGGAGTTCCATCCAATATAACCCTTCCAAGGCTACCATTTGCCTGATAACCCACAAAAAGAATGGTACATTCCTCTCTCCATAAATTATGTTTTAAATGATGTCGTATTCTTCCCGCCTCACACATACCAGATGCAGAAATTATAACTTTGGGATTATCCTTTGCATTAATTTCCTTTGATTCTTCACTCGTAATTGACAACTTTAAACCTGGAAAACGAATTGGATTAATTCCTTTTTCAATTAATGCTTTTGCCTCTTCATCATAACACTCACTTACATTTTCCATAAAAATATTCGTTGCTTCTACCGCTAATGGACTATCTACGTAGACCTCAAAATTATCAAAAGGCACAAGGCGCTCTTCTTTAATTCTTCGAATAAAATATAAAATTTCCTGGGTTCTTCCGACTGCAAAGGAGGGAATAACGACATTTCCACCCTTATAAAATGTTTCTGTAATAATTTCTGCTAAATCTTCTACATAACCGCAGTCTTTCTTATGCAAACGATCTCCATAGGTAGATTCCATCACTACATAATCTGCATCATCTATATACTGTGGATTATTAATTAATGGTTGATCCTCATTTCCAATATCCCCTGAAAATACAATCTTTTTTGTTATACCATTTTCTGTGATCCAGATTTCTATACTTGCCGAACCTAACAAATGGCCAACATCAATAAATCGTACCTTAATTCCCTCGCATACTTTAATAATTGTATTATAAGAACAAGGACAAAAATATTTCATTACATTTAAAGCGTCTTCCATGCGATAGAGCGGTTCAATAGGGATATTACCACTACGTTTCGCCTTTCGGTTTTTCCATTCTGCTTCAAATACTTGAATATGGGCACTATCTCTTAACATAATATCACATAGATCAACCGTTGCTTTTGTTGCTAAAATCTGACCTCGAAATCCTCTTGCATATAAAAGGGGAATTAAGCCGGAGTGATCAATATGGGCATGCGTTAGTAAAACAAAATCCACATCCGAGGGGCTTATTGGGAGATCTTGATTTTCGTACATGTTTTGTCCTTGTTCCATGCCATAATCAATAAGGATGTTTTTTCCACACGCGTGTAAACAATGACAGCTACCTGTAACTTCATGGGCTGCACCTATAAATGTCAGTTTCATAAGTTCACACTCCTATCTTTTTTTTATTATATGCAAGGCGGTTTGTCCTTAGGACTGATACTGTTTCATAATACTAGTCTTACTTGTTAATTGTATCATATTTTCATTTGTTTTTCAATTTATTCTGAATATTTATAGTTTAAAACCGAATCACACACACAATCAAAAGCAAGTAGGTTGAATTTCTTGTATATAAAAAAGCAGCCTTAAAGCTGCTTTTTTATTGTCTTACATGTTTTTTATTCTTTCCATTGCTTCAACGGTATTTTCATAGCTTCCAAATGCTGTAAGACGGAAATATCCTTCTCCACTTGGTCCAAATCCTGATCCAGGTGTTCCAACAACATTTGCTTTTTCTAATAAATAATCAAAGAAATCCCAGGAAGTCATTTTATCTGGTGTTTTCAACCAAATATATGGTGCATTTACGCCACCGGAAACTGTATATCCCGCATCTCTTAAACCATCTTTTATTAACTTTGCATTATTCATATAATATGCAATCTGTTTCTTTAACTGTTCCTCTCCTTCTTTTGAATAAACAGCCTCTCCAGCCCTCTGAATAATATAAGGTGCGCCATTGTATTTCGTACCATGACGACGTGCCCATAAAGAATGGAGTGAAACATCTCCACATTTTAATTCCTTCGGAATTACTGTATACCCTAAACGTACACCAGTAAATCCAGCTTTCTTAGAAAAGCTCTTTAACTCAATTGCGCAAGTTCTTGCTCCTTCACACTCATAAATGGTATGAGGTACATCATCCTCTGCAATATACGCTTCATAAGCAGCATCATAGATTATTACCGCACCGACTTTATTTGCATAATCAACCCATACTTGTAGTTGATCTTTCGTTACCATTGCGCCAGTTGGATTATTAGGGAAACAAAGATAAATAATATCTGGTGTTTCTGTAGGCAGTTCTGGTGTGAAATTGTTTTCTGCTGTACATGGCATATAGATAACATCACTCCACATTTCCGTATTTGCATTATAACTGCCCGTTCTTCCAGCCATTACGTTTGTGTCCACGTATACCGGATAAACAGGGTCGCATACTGCTATACGGTTATCCACAGAAAAGATTTCCTGAATATTACCAGAGTCACTTTTCGCTCCATCACTAACAAAAATCTCATCTACATAAATTTCAGCTCCACGTGCTTTATAATCATGCTCTACAATCGTATTACGTAAAAACTCATATCCTAAATCAGGGGCATAACCGTGGAAGGTTTTCGCATCTGCCATTTCATCTACTGCTGAATGAAGACGATCTATTACAGCTGGCGCCAAAGGCAAGGTTACATCACCTATCCCCAAGCGAATAATTTTCTTATCTGGGTTGGCTTCCGAGAAGGCATTTACCTTTTTTGCAATTGTTGAGAAAAGGTAACTCCCAGGAAGTTTTAAATAATTGTCGTTAATTTTAAACATTTTACTCCTCCTATATAACTTATCGTTAATTATATCATTAGTGTTAATACCATTTGGGCTGTTTCTACTAGATTTGTTCCACTATCCATACTACATTTTTGAATATATCGGTGCGCTTCATCTTCTGTCATATTATTACGTTCCATTAATAATTTCTTTGCATGATTGATAACTGCTCTGTCCTTTTCGTTTCGTAATTTCGGTTGTTGTTTACGTTTCCTTTTTTTACGTTCACAGTTCTGTACCATCATTCCAACAGTGTCTACTAAATCTCTCATTTTAATCGGTAAAGTAACGCATACGATATCATTATCTCTACATTCGGTTAAATAGCGGTTCGATGCAACTAAGAGCATTTCAAAGTGCACAGGGAGATTATTATGTAACTGCGTATATATCATATCAGAAAAACGGTAACCACAAATTACGATTCCGTCACTCAATTCATCTGCATATTGTAATGCTAAAGCCCCAGTTGTACAAACAGCAGTCACTGGGAAACCGTTTTTCACAAGGATGTTCCGTATAGTTTTGGCATCATCCATCTTAGGAAATACTACGATAATATTCGTCAAGCGTCCATCCTCCAAATAAAATATGACATATTAAATTATTTAGAGTTAAAACTTGTGCAAATACTCGTTCATTTCCCAATCACTTACATAATCCCGGTAGGAATTCCATTCTTTCTTCTTAGCATCTAAATACTTTTCAAAAATATAATTTCCCAATACCTTCCTAAAGAAAGGATCCTGACTCATTGCATCTAATGCGCCTCCTAGTGTCGATGGCAAACGCGTAATATCTAATTCTTTTCTCTCCTCACTTGTCATTGCAAATATATTTTTATTTACACTATTTGGTGGAAGCAGACGCTCTTTCATTCCT
>JBKTKK010000176.1:0-4722 GCA_047242405.1 Lachnospiraceae bacterium
TATCTACACTAGGCATATCTGGATCGATCAGTCCTTCTTTATACCATTTTCTCAATTCTTCTATGAAATTTTTATATTCTGGCTCCAGCGGTCCAAATTTAACCGTTTCTCCATCCAAATAAAATGGATATGTCGTTCCAAACGCAGAACTAATACTAGTGGATGCATATTCTAAAAAGAGCCAACGACTTTCAAAAGTTAAAGGTGATTTAATCCCATCTTTTTTAAATGCTGTTAATACGTTATACCAGTCATCTATAGTCTCTGGTACCTCTAGATTTAACTTGTCTAAGAGATCCTGGCGTATCAGTGCCCCTGTTTCTACCATTTTCCCCTCATCTCTTACAAATGGAAAACAGTATAAAACACCATCATCTGTTTTTACCATTTTTTCTACGTCTGGATTTTCTTCTAAATATTTCATAAAGTTTGGCATGTATTCTGTATAATCGTTTAAAGAAATAATATATTTATCTTCGATTGCCATTTCTGGTCCTCCGGGGAAATCCACCCAATTGCACCAGAACAAATCGGGATATTCACCGGAAGACAATAGCAGTAGGAATTCTTCACTTGGATCATATGCATTTGGAAGGGCACCAATATCTTTTAATGTAATACCAGTTGCTTCCATTAACTTTTTATGGTATGAATTTTCTCCTATGTATTCATACTTTGAAATATCATAGGGATCTGATCCCATATTAATAGTAAATGTCGTCTCATCCATTGGATATGTAAATTCTTTATTACCCTCACTAATTACATCCTCTACTTTGGAGCTTCCTGCCGTTTCTTTTGGTTCCTCTCCTTCCCCATTCATTTTTTTTGCTCCACAACCAGTAGTACCTAACACCATAGTTACCGCCAGCACAGTAGCACAAATACTATTTAATTTTTTTTTCATCGCAACCTCTCCTAAATATCAATTTTCTTACTCTGTGGATTCAATATAACATCAAATGGTCTCATCTTCTATCTCTATATCTTACAAACCATCATTAATTTTTGTTTATTTACATCCATATTTTGTAAATGGATATACAATTCTTATATTTTTAGCCAAAACCTTTAATTATTTTCTAATCGCTAAGCAAAAGATCTGCTCAATACATAAAAAATACACCGGGAAAGATAAACTTTTCCGATGTATGAATTAACTTTTTATAATTTTTATCATATCACAAAACTTACCTGGTGTTATTCCTTCATACTTTTTAAAGACTCGAATAAAAGTATTTGGACTTGAAAATCCTACTATATCTGCAACTTGATTGATACCTATCTCCCCATCTAATTCTAAAATAATTCGCTTTGCCTCTGTGATTCTTCTTTGATTTAAAAAGTATAAAACACCTTTGCCGCATTCAAATGCCTTCATTACAGAGGACACTGACTTACTCATATTTCGACAAATTAAATCGACACTTAAATCTAGTTCTTTATAATGTTCATCTATATATTCTAATACTTGTTTTTTTAAAGTTTCCTCTTTTGGTGACTTCTCTATTACTACCTGACACAGATTATTTATCGTATCACAGGCAATATCATGAATGTGATGTACCGTACCATTACCAGAGATTAAGCGGATTTTTTTAGAACAATTTAAAATGATATCCCGAAATACTCCTGAACTATTTTTCGTTAAGATAGTATTAAACACCCCCATAATAAAGAATTTCAATTCTCCAACTGGGATTGGTCCATCCTTTAATAAAAACTCCCAGAGCTCCTCAAAATATTCTATTGAAACAAGATCTTCTCTTGCTGAAACTGAATTTACCAGTTTCTTTTCCATATCAGCGTATCTTTGATGCCAATCCTCCTTAATCAAATGATCTGAGTATATTGCAATATGACTTGACTCAAATAAATTCGCATATCCATCGGTACCAAGCACTTCACTATATGCCTGTGTGATTTCCTCTCTACTTTTATGCAATGCACTTAAGATTAAATTACACTGACAAAATTCTTGAACTTCTTCTAAAACTGCAACAAAATCCTCCATTGCAATTTGGCTTGCATCTAGGATGTAATAATACTTCCCCTGTTCAATTAATCTACAACCACAAATAAGGAGTGTTTGATTCAGGTATATCCCATCACTCTGAAAAAATGGGAATAACTCTTCTTTTTCTCCATCCACTTTTAAAACGATAAATGCATCATTTACAAATTTAAATTGGAATAACTCAAAATATTCCTCTTCTGACTTATTTGATAAAACACGACCATGAAATAATTGACCTATAAATAAATTACGCATTTCTTTCATATGTTCATCAAGCATACATTTATCCTCTTTTTTTTTCCTTTATTAGTTTCTCAAAAGAGTTCCATAAAAATTCTACTTCATTTGTATTTTCTCCACTGCAGTTATACTCCTGCATGCGTTCCATTAAAATCTTAAACGGCATATAGTTCTTTCGAAATGTAACCCAAACCGCTATTCCCCCTAGTAGCGTAGCAACAAAGATCGTAGATAACGCCATAATGACAAACAGTTGCAATTGATTGTTAAAAACATTATAGGGTATATACGTTTTATAGGTCCAATTACTAATTGGCGATACCATAGATATAGGCTTATATTTTTCGCCTTTTTTAAAATCAGTTTTAATAATATACTCACCTTTTTCAGTAAGTATCTCAATCTTCGCCCCGTTTTCATTATGTAACTGTTGTATTTTACTATTAATTAAACTATTTGCAACTTCTACCACAACGACAGCTTCCTTCTCTTTGGACAGATTAACTAAAGGTATTGGTAAAACATATTCCATTGTTTGACTTCTATCAGTCTTAGTATGTGTACAATACCCATTTGAGCTCGTTTCATCCAACCAGTTAAGCCAATCCTCATAATCTAAACGAAAGCTTTTTAAGTAATTTTCAAAATATAACTTCGTGGTAGCAACGGTTGTATAGGAAATAACCTTATCATATGACTTAATATAGATATAAATATTTTCAATTCCCCACGCATTTGACTTAATATTAGAAAGTTTATCTCGTATTTCCTTTACTAAAAATGCATCATAGGGCTCTTTTCTATGGATATGATCAATTAGATTATTCACATCCGGATCAATTGCTAAATTTAACGATATTGTCTTTGTATTTTTAACTTCATTATCAATTATATTGGATAAAACTGTTAATATATTAGTGTAAATGGTGTCCGTTTGCTTTCCTAAAATCGAAACAGCTCTTATTTGCAAAATAGACCACGCCAATAAATATATAACTACGATAACCACATAGGATATTAATAAATTCCGAAATATTCCCCTTTTATTACGTTGCATACTCCAATCCCCCAAGATATGAATATATTACTCTACTTTGTAACATATGACCAAAAACACCCTAATATATCACGTATCATTTACTAATTTTATCTATTTGTTTTACTTGAATGAAAAATTCACGTGAATACATATAATTCCATACGAGAGAGTTGATAGGATATAATTTAATTCATCCGTAATTAATATCTTTGCCACAATGCCAAGTGATGAATTCAAATGCAAAAAAAGCTGGGTTCATTCTTGAGCGTAGCCAATCAGTATGATGGAATATTTCAAGAATATGTGTTGATTTGACCGAGAAAATCATAACAGCTTCGGTTTATTCCTTTAAAGGAACCCCCTATCATTAACCCCATACATTCAGGAGACAGTTGATGCAGAGAAAACGGGGCGAGCATTTTTCGTCCTCATATTGATCTCGTCGATCACCATGTCGATTGGGCTTTTATTCAGCAGTCCAATTACTGTGAGAGTCGGCGTGAACACATCGTTTCTTATTTCAGGGATTGCCATCGCGTTGCTGACGGCAGCTATTTTGACATTATATTATAAATTATCAAGACAGGAGGAATGAAAGACGATTCGGAAATTAAAACCTTGTGATATAGAACGGGTTATGCAAATCTGGCTCGATGGAAATATAGAAGCCCACAGTTTTGTGTCACAGGAATATGGGAAGTCCAATTTTCCGCTAGTTATGGAACAGCTTTTGCTGGCGGAGGTTTATGTGTATGAAATAGACAGCCTTGTGCTGGGCTTTGTGGGAATGCAGGAGGACTATCTGGCAGGCATCTTTGTGGATAAGGCAGCCCAGTCTATGGGCGTTGGGAAACAGCTCCTTGACTATATCAAGGAAACCCATTCTGTTTTTTCCCTGAATGTTTATCAGGAAAACAGCCGTGCAATAACTTTTTACCAGAGAGAGGGGCTAACGATAACTGCAGAAGGCATAGAGGAGGATACGGGGAATATAGAATACTCCATGGAGTGGATGCAGGAACAGGTGGAAGCAATGCGTTGAGGCGAAAGTATATTGTCAGAACCATGTGGAGGAAGCCCCCTACGATTGTCAGTTAGAGTGCCAGTTATAAAACGCTCAAACACGAGAGGGGAAATGCTCTGTCACAAAATATCCAAAAGTACCCCTTCCCCCATTAGATTGCGCCCATACTGGGCACACCAACGATAAAGCGGTTAATCCCACTGACTAACCGCTTTATATCTTACACTTTATTATTACACTCTATTCCAATTCAAACGCCCCGGTATAAAGCCTATAGTAAACACCTTCCTCCTTGATCAACTTGTCATGGGTTCCACGTTCAATAATGCGCCCCTGATCCAAAACCAGTATTGCATGGGAATTTCGAACGGTAGATAGGCGATGGGCAATTACAAAAACAGT
>JBKTKK010000177.1:0-4719 GCA_047242405.1 Lachnospiraceae bacterium
AACCATAATGTACAATCCCTGCATAAAACCGAATAGGATAAAAGTACTCAAAATGGAACTTCCACCGTAACTTACTAACGGTAAGGTTACACCAGTCGATGGGATAAATTTTGTTACACCACCGATTGTCAAGAATACCTGTACACCATATAGAGTAGCCAATCCTAAACCAATCAGTTTATAAAACTTGACGTTAATACTTGACGCAATCTTTATAAACATAATGAAGCAGCTAATGCATATAAGCGTTAAACAAAAAGCAACGATACCACCCATTTCTTCCGAAATGGCGGAAAAGGTATAATCTCGTATCGCAACTGGTATACGATTTGGCATGCCAAGATACAAGCCACTACCAAACCAGCCACCAGTACCGATTGCAAATAATGACTGGGCGATTTGTCCGCCCTTATCATCAATAATAGACCATGGATCCCTCCATGCGTATACACGTTCTCGTACGTGATTAAATAATTGGTAGGCGACAACAGCTGCAACGGAACCGCTGGCCAGGCCACAAAATACGTAAATTGAATTCTTTGTAGCTACATAGAGCATACATAGGTAGGTTACAAAGAATATAAGCGCTCCACCTAAATCCGTAGACATAACTAAAACTAAAACATGGACAGCTGCAATCCCGGTAGCAAAAACAACCCGCTTAAAATCATTTCGATTTCGAAATAATACAGCAACCATTAAGACAAAACTTATCTTAACAAATTCCGATGGCTGGAAGGAAAAACCACCGATTCCAATTGATAACTTAGCTCCATAGCTAATTTTACCAATAACAAGCACCAACGTTAACAACAGTAACCCGATAATGCCAATGGTACCAGCCCAAACTTTTGCTGCCTTTAATTTTCGAACAAATTTTGGAACAACTAATGTTAGGATGGCAGATGCACAAATGATGATAAATTGTTTTTTTGCTTTATCATAACCAAGCCTTGTCAGCATAGGCAGACCAATGGCCATTAGCATCACCATATTGCTTAATAACGGCGAATAGCAATTTTGATACACGGCTCGATAAATTGTTAAAAACAAAATAAAAAAGAGAACTTGCGCCAAGTAAAACAATAACATTTCAACCGTTTGGTTATTTAAAATAATGACAAAATACGCGACCGCATGAAATAATATTGCTAAAATATTTTGTTTGTAAAAGTTCCATCTTACATCATCATTGCCTTTTTTTCTTAAAACCATCAAAGAGCCAATTGTATAAAAGACTGCCACCAATATCATAATGTATTTGCAAACAGCTGTAATTAAATTAACCAAATTCTCACCTACTCTACACCTCGTTTATAATGCCCACGCGTAAACTCCTGCACTGGTTCCGTCGCCATTTTCCCTTCAATAAAGCACTTGCCAAAGGCATCGGCTATTCGACGGGTCTCATTTTTATCCTCAACGGTAAAAATCAGTCGCACACTGGATAATCCTAACTTCGTTATTTCATTTTCTTTATCAAACAAAGATAACGGTAAACTATTATAAATTGTATTATAACAATAACGGCAATGATTTTTCACTGGTAATTCATATTTCATACGGTCTTTCATTGTAAGCATTCCTGGTTGTTTATCACAACCCTTTACTGTCTTTTTGATGCATTGGGCAGAAACCATCATCGGTAACCTTCCATACACAATCATCTCATTGCCAGCACAGCCTCGTTGCTTGAGTTCTTTACTATTTAACTCTACCGGCAAAGTGTTTTTCATGCTCCCTACTTTCTTAAAAGCATACTCGGCTTCCTCATTGTAAGTATAAAGCATATGATCAATAACAAACTTTTTCATACCCAAATCCTTTATAAACGGAATTTCCTCAAAGGACCGGATTAGTACGCCATCAAAACCAGATTCTGCAACTTCTTTCTCATGCTCACGAAAATACTTTTTAGCTTCCGTGCGGAAAATTTGAGGTAACATCAAAAAGCATTTCTTACCTGCAAGGTGAACTTTATTTACCATGGAAGCGTATTCTGTCGCATCGCAAAGGAGGCTGTCCATATAAATCGTTTCAACCGATGCTAAATCAAGCAATGCATCCAATTGTTCCTTTGTTTCTACTGAAGCATTTAAAGATAACTTCTCATTTAAATCTCCCTCTGCTTTTTCATGAAATTGCACCGGTGTTTCAATGCAACGTCTATAGCGATTTTTGATGGCTTCTTCTAGTTGTGTAAGCCCCTCTCTTCGCAGTTCATTTAACTTAACGACCGGAAGGAATAACCCATCTTCCAATTTAATGTTTAGCTGGTCAAAGGTAAATGGGGTACCGCCTGTCTTAGACAATTGCTTTTTGACTGACTCTTCGGTGGCAGGACGACTTTGGGCTTCTCCAGGAATGACGCCTTCCACTTCAACTGTAATGTCTTGAAACGCCAGCTCCATTTTAACAGGTACATGTTGAATAATTGTTACATTTCCATTGATTTTCTTTTTCAATTCACCTTCTACGTAACGTTTATGCAGTTCTTCGGTAAGCGATTCCTTTCCTGTACGGAACTCCGGTTTTGTTAATGTAATCATATCCTTGCCATTATGTTTACTATAGTAACCGGTAGTAAAACCTTTTCGATTAAATAAATCAAACAGTATCTTCTGATCTTCTTTTGTAACTTTATAGGATTCTTTTCCATGTTCCAAGTAATGATCTAAGTATTTCCGATAAATGGAAACGACACCTGCGGTGTACTCTGGCTTTTTCATACGACCTTCAATTTTCAGCGATGTCACGCCGGCTTCCACGATTGCTGGCAAACTTTCTAATGTATTTAAATCCTTAGGACTAAGTACATACCCTTCTTCCGGTTTCGTTAACCTTTTTTTACCTTCAAAAACTTCATAGGAAAGTCGGCAAGGCTGTGCGCACCGGCCTCGGTTCCCACTTCGACCACCAATTACGCTACTAAACAAGCATTGACCAGAATAACAGTAGCAAAGGGCACCGTGTACAAAACTTTCAATTTCAATATCACAACTATTTCTAATTTCTTTCATTTCTTTTAAAGAAATCTCTCTCGCTGTGACAATTCGACTTGCCCCCATTTCCTTTAATGCCATTGCTCCAAGGGGACCTGTTACAGACATCTGTGTACTAATGTGAATATGAAGCTGTGGGAAGTTTCGTTTGATAAATTCCATCGCTCCTATATCTTGTACAATTACTGCATCTAGTCCAGCTTCATAAAAGGGTGACAAATATTCATATAGCTCCCCCTTTAGCTCTTGCTCTTTCAGAAGCGTATTTACAGTAAGATATAAGCAACGACCATGAAAATGTGCATAATCAATGGCCTCAATCATCTTCTCCGTATCTAAATTATTGGCATAGGCCCTAGCCCCAAACTTATTTCCCCCGATATAGACAGCATCTGCCCCAGCTGCAAAAGCGGCTTTCATACTTTCATAAGAACCAGCAGGTGCTAGCAATTCCACTTCATTTTTTTCCATATTATTTCCTTTATTTACTTCCTATTTTGGATTTTAATTGACGAATTTCATTCACTTGTTCCTCATTAATTTGCTCGTAAACTTCACATTCTTCCTTTAATTCACGAATTAACTTAGACTGTTTATCAAATTCCGTTACCAATTCCTTATTTATCTGCTTTACCTTCGAACTATCTGCCTCAAGTTCTTCATACTTTCTCTTTAATTCTTTTATTTGATTAATTAACTCTTCGTTAATTTGTTTATATTGTCCGCTTTCAGAAGAAAGATTTTCGAACTCTTTTTTCAATTTATTTTTTTCTACTGTGAGCTCTGATGTATTTTGGTTTATTTTCTCGCTTTCCGAAAGAATTTGCTGATTACTTCTCATTACCTTTTCATTTTCTGAGACAAGAACTTGGATGCTATGTTTTAAATTATTATTTTCCGCTGCTAAGTTCTCATTGCTTTCTTTCAGGGAGTCAATTTCTTTTTTACGATCGCTATTTTGGCTAATAAGCTGTTGATTTTTCAGCTTTAAACGTTCTACTTCCTGCTTCTTCTTCGTATTTTCACTTACCAGTTGTCCATTCTTTTGCTTTAGATTTTCTAGTCCCTGCTTACTCTTTTTATGTTCACTTTCAAGCTGATCATATTTATACTTCAGCTGCCTACTCTCGGACTGCATTATTTGACTCTTATGATTTAAAGTAGTTACTTCATTTTTTAAGCCTTCATTTTCAATCCCTAATTTCTCATTATACTCTTTATAACGATTACTTTCAGCAATAGCTTCACCATTCTTCGTCGCTAAGTCTTCCTTTTCACTAATAAGTTTCTCATTCTTCTCTTTTAAACGATCTATTTCCTGCTTATTTTCTGTACTTTCACTTATTAGTTTCGCATTGCCCTCTTTTAAACGACTTATCTCTTGCTTACTCTTTGTGCTTTCACCAAGAAGCGCATCATTTTTCTGCTTTAACCGATCACTTTCCAACTGAACGGTTTGATGCTTCTGTGTTAAAGCATTTACTTCTACTTTCAGTTCTCTATTTTCACTTACTAACGTTTCATTTTTCTGCTTGAAGCGATTATTTTCTGCAATAATTTGGTCATTCTGCTTTGCTAATTCTTCTTTTTCACTTACAAGTTTGACATTGTGCTCGTTCAAACGGTCACGTTCTTGCTTGCCTTTTGTGGCTTCACTTATAAGTTGGTTATTTTTCTGTTTTAAATATTCGTTTTCTTGCTTCGTCTGTGTACACTC
>JBKTKK010000178.1:0-4664 GCA_047242405.1 Lachnospiraceae bacterium
GTATTTGAACAATGCCCTTCTATCCGTTACGTTGGTATGTGCTGCAGTCTTTACTCTGAAGAGAGTGCAAATGTAGATATTGCCTTTGCAAGGACAAAGGACATCACGGTTACCGGAATTCGAGACTATGGAGACAGGGGCCTTGTGGAATACGTACTTTACCAATTAATTCGTATTCTACATGGGTTTGACTATCCTGCTTGGAAGAAGCTCCCTCTGGAGCTGACAGATTTAAAAGTCGGTATCTTAGGCCTTGGCGTGTCTGGAGGAATGGTAGCGGATGCCCTTCATTTTATGGGAGCAGACGTTTCCTACTACAGCCGTACAAGGAAACAATCCTTTGAATCCAAAGGCATTTCCTACCAACCATTGGATAAACTTTTGGAACAAAGCCAAGTAATATGTACATGTCTTAACAAAAATGTAATTTTACTTCACGAAGAGCAATTCCATCAGCTAGGCAATGGGAAAATCCTTATTAACACTTCCATAGGACCAGCCTTTGATATTGATGCGCTTAATAATTGGCTAGAATCCCCAGAAAATCTATTCTGCTGCGATACAGAAGGTGCAATTGGTGATTCAGAGGGAAAAATCATCCAGAAGGAAAACGTTATTTGTATGAGGACTTCCGTAGGACGTACGAAACAAGCCTTTGACCTGCTTAGCCAGAAAGTATTGGACAATATAAGAAGTTTTGTAGAAAAATAATACAAATGCTTATAGCACAAAAAGTCAGTAAAACATATGCTTTACTGACTTTTTGTTGAAATAAAATCCTCTACTTTTAAATCTAATATGAATCCATTTGTTCTTTTTAAGGAAGATTCGTCTCTTTATTAGAATCTTCCCTTTTCTTATTTCATATAACTTTTATAATTTGTCATCTGCGTTTCTGATAATGCCTAAATATTCCCCTAGCATTCGAAATTCCTCTTCAAAGATGCAGTTTGGAAACGCCCCTTCCTGAATCCCTAAAAGACACGCCTCATAATCCATCCAGATTACTTCTTCTACCTCTTCTTCTTGAAGCTTTAACGAATCAATGTCTACAGGCTTCGTATAAACATAGACATTGCTACGCTCTGCATCCTTAAAAAGCTTTCCATAGAATACGTTTTCCTTCCTCCCACAATGCACTCCCACAAATTGTAGGTCCTCTGGATTTACAGTTAAACCAAGTTCCTCCTGTAATTCCCTTACGGCAGATGGAAGGTAATCATCACCCGCTACCACGTGACCTGCAGAAGAAATATCAAAGCACCCTGGATAAGAATCCTTATTATCACTCCTCTTTTGCAGAAGCACATCATATTTTCCGTCCTGCTTCTTTCTGGCAATCCAAGTGTGAGCAGTCGGGTGCAAGCTTCCTTCTCGATGTGCAACCCCTCGTTCCCGTACTATACCTGTTTTGCTCCCATCCTCATTCAAAATATCAAATAGTTCCATCACCTGTCCATCCAAAGACACCGATACAAGCTTATCCTGTCCATCATATACAAGTTTTAAAGAAAAAAACGGCCTTCCCTCATCTAGCAAGCGAAAGAATATTTTATCCCCTTCCCAGATATTTAAACTCCATACCTTCTCGATGTCTACCCATTCTAGCTCTCCTTCCTTGCAGGGAATCGGTTCTCCTTCAAAGGCGTCAGCAGTAAATAAGGACATATATTCCGTCACTCCGTTTCCCGATACGAATGTTACAATCCCACGATATTTATAGTTAGTTAATGTATAACCCGTCTCCTCTTTTACCTCTCTAAGGACACACTCCTCTGGACTTTCCCCTTCTTCAAAATGACCCCCCACACCGATCCATTTATCTTTATTTACATCGTTCTTTTTCAAAGTTCTGTGTAGCATCAAATATTTATTGTCCCGCTCCATGTAGCATAAAGTACTTAAATTTCTCATCATTTCTTCACTCCAATATTCATCTGCTTTTAAATCTGGGTTACTTTTTGTTTATCAATTAGAAACACATCACCAAGGTATAAAGTTTTATTTTCTTTGCAAATGATTGCACTATTATCACACATGCCATAGATCTGATATGTTTCAGATAGCTCCAGCAGTTCTGTGGAAATACTCTCTTTATCCAGATGCGGTTCAATTGAAAAATCAACCAATCCCAATCCTTCATAAATCTCTTGCTTATTATGTCCACAAGTTAATGTACAAATAGCTGTTTTTGCCATATTTATTGATCCTGCGCTCATTCCTATAATAATCCCCTTATGGTGGCGAATACATGGAAGTAATCCGTACGAATTTAGATATGAATATTGTTTGCGGGTATCGCCTCCAGATAGCCATATCACATCTGCTTCCTTAATTGTTGTCTGGGCAAGCTTTGCTGACATTCTACCATCTACAACTTTAACACATTCAAACGTTATCCCCCATTTTGCAAACATTTTTACGAAATAGTCACAATACCAATCTGTTTTCTCATATATTTCCTCAAATTCCGATGCTACGAAAGCCAATTTCATTGTTTTACAAATGTATGTTTTTAAAACTTCAGCAAATGCTTCCGGAAATCCTTCTGGAAAATCGCTAGTTAATATTTTTATCACGATCAAACATCCCCTTTACACAAGATTTATTGGGTTGATTGTTTTTCAACTCACTCCACTTTCAGCATCCGGTATCCCACGCCGATGTGTGTTTGAATATATTGCGGAGAATTTGGTTCCTTTTCAATTTTCTTTCTCAATGTCGCCATAAAGACACGCAGAGAAGCAATATCGTTATCCCAACTGCTCCCCCAAATACTTTGGGTAATGAAAGTATGGGTTAGTACCTTTCCTACATTTTTGGAAAGTAGACAAAGCAGCTTATATTCAATGGGTGTAAGATGCAGTTCTTCTTCTCCGAGATAGGCGCAACCGGCCGCATAGTCAATACGGATTAAACCGTTTGTAAAAATAGACGATTGAGAGAGGGCTTCGCCTTGCATCATTGCAAGACGTCTTTGGGTTACCCTTAGCCGAGCCAAAAGTTCTTCGACAGAAAAAGGTTTTGTAAGGTAATCATCTGCTCCCGCATCCAGCGCATCAATTTTATCGGTATCCTCGCTCCGTGCGCTGATGACAATTATCGGTATATTTGACCATGTGCGGATCTTTTTAATTACATCTACGCCGTCTATGTCAGGCAATCCTAAATCAAGGAGGACGATATCCGGATTATGGGAAGAAGCCTCTAAAATTGCCGTGGCACCATTCGATGCAGTTAAATAACGATAATCGTGGGCTTTCAAAGTCGTTCTAATTAAATTTTTTACAGATGGATCATCTTCGACAACTAAAATCAGTGGTTTATTCATGTAATTGTACCTCCCCTGCAGGCAATGTAAATGTGAATACTGTACCATGTGGCGTATTATCTGAAACGGAAATTTTTCCACCGTGGGCATTTATTATCGATTTGCACAGTGACAACCCTAGCCCTAGACTACGTCGGCTGTCAACGATCTTATTTGCCCCGCTATAAAATATATCAAATACACGCGCCTTCATTTCATCTGGTATTCCGGGTCCATCATCGGCGATGGACACTACTACTTCGTTTTCATGTTTCATCGTTTTAATCAGAATGTGGGATCCCTCTGGTGTATACTTAATGGCATTGTCAACAATATTGATAACGACCTGAACGATGAGTTTCCCATCCATCCTCGCAAGAAGAAATTCATCTTCGCTTTCCGTATTAATATGATGCTCTACGCTTTTGCGGTTAACATGGCGCAATGCCTCGGTAATAACATCATCCATCAAATCTTCCGAGATATTCAAATTCAGGCGTCCCTCTTCTAAGCGAGTTACAGAAAGAAGATTCTCAACCAAATTAATGAGCCACATGGAATCATCATAAATATCCAAATAGAGCTGTTTTTTTGTATCCTCATCAAATGAAACCCCATTTGATAGAAGATTGCTTGCGTTTCCTGAAATGGAAGTCAATGGTGTACGCAAATCGTGGGAAATTGCCCTGAGAAGATTGGCGCGCATCTGTTCATTTTTGGCAAGAATTGCTGCCTCTTCTTTTTCTTTTGCATTTTTCTCATTCTCTAAAGCCAAAGCACATTCCCCAAGAATAGATAAAAGAATACTGTTCTCAATGGCATCCAAAGACTGATCTTTGATTACAATCCCAACAACGCCGTATACGTTGCTATTAACACGTATAGCCAGATACAAACATTTGGCGTTTGACAGCGTATTTGTTGTTGCGCCAGCGTGTTTGTTGTTTTTTAAAACCCATGCTGCTACCGCCCTCTCGTTTTCTGATACATAATCCATTTCCGATGCCGCCTCTGATTCAGGGAAAACATGGGCCTCTCCCAAGGCACCGTTTTCCACCAAATAAATAACAATATCCTTTTCCAACAGTTTAACCAGCTGCTGGGCCGTAACAAATATAATTTCAGTCCTGTTTTTTGCGTGCTGCAGCAACTGATTCGTATCAAACAGAATTTTTGTTCGAAATGCAGCTTGGGCAGACTGTCTTGCGTTATTTTTCAACTTAATAGCAAGAGAACTTGTAAGTAACGCTGCCAGATACATAATAACAAAGGTTACGGGATATCCTTGATCATAGGCCTGCAAGGTAAACTTTGGCTCTGTAAACAAGAAATTAAATACGAGAACACTTACTAC
>JBKTKK010000179.1:0-4634 GCA_047242405.1 Lachnospiraceae bacterium
CCGTTAACCGCTGTAATAATATCGTAAATTTGAAGTCCACTGCCTTCTGCTTTTGAACCAGAAGTAATCTGACCAATTACAACTCCTGCTGGATAACCGAAACTACTTACATATTCAGATGGTACATCACTTCCCTTAATTCCAAGGTAACCGCGTTCCGCTTCATCAACTGCAATTCTTGGTTCTGTATTCATCAATTCGTTGATAATTGACTCTGCAGAAGAGATTGGTATTGCATAACCGATTCCTTCTACATCTGTGCTGGAATATTTTGCTGCATTGATACCGATCAATTGACCTTCTGTATTAAATAATCCACCACCACTATTTCCAGGATTAATTGCAGCATCGGTTTGTAATAATGTTTTACTAACACCATCATCGGTTGTAACCTGTCTATTTAATGCACTAATATATCCAACTGTTGTAGACTGACCATAACCTAAGGCATTTCCAATGGCGATAACACCATTACCTACTTTACACTCATCGGAATTCCCAACCGTTGCAATTCGAATGTTGTTCATTGTTTCTTCATCTATATTTTCCAACTTAACGCCAATGACTGCTAAGTCTGCATCATCATCGGTTCCCTTCACATAGGCATCCACTTCTGTATCCCCATAAAATGTTACGCTTATACCTTTCGAACTTGTTGAATACTGATAGGTCTCCTCAGAATTTGCATTTACGACATGGGCGTTTGTTACAATTAATAATTCTGTGTCATTTTCTCCTATAATAACACCAGATCCACTTGATGTACCTTCCTGTGTCTGTTGTCCGTAGAAAGGATTACTCGTACTCACCTCTACCGTATTTGTAATTGCCACAACTGATGGCATTACCGCTTCCACTACATTTGAAACATCTAACAGTTGCGCCTTTACTTCCCCTGTTGTAGATACATTTTGTGTGCTATTGCCTTTCGATAACGTTGTTGTTTCTTTTGTTTCACTCTCACTTGCTTCCGTTCCATTTACCGCTACCTGATTCGAATTTGGATATTTATTATTTAAGTACCGCAAACCAGCGTATGCACCACCTCCAATTACACATACAGTAACAATCACTGCGGTTGCAATGGCTGCCACCTTGCCACCTTTCCCTCTTTTCGGACCATTTGCGTGTGGTGGCTGATAGCCATAACCCTGGTTACCATTTCTTTGGTAATCATTCCCCTGGTAGCCGCCTTGTTGATATTGACTTGATTGATAATTTGTATTTTGATTAAAATCGTCCTGATTGTATGGATTTTTCTGGTTCACATCATAGTTAATACTTTCATTTGTATAACCTGTATTCGTAGTGCTATTTTGATCGCTCGTGTCTTCTGTTGAAGAATTATTTGTAAGATGTTCTTCCTCCTTGGATTCCATCGTAAAGTTCACCTCATAATCTTCTTTTCCCTGTACTTCCTCACTATTTTGTAGTTTATCCATATCATTTCCATCACTATTATATTTTAATTCATCTGACATATCTTATGCCTCCTTTTGAATATTCGGTTTTTCTTTTAACTTGGTTATAGTTTATCAATGATTTGTGTTCATATTGTGTTTTATTTTTTAAAAAAATTTGAACGAGACAAAAGATAAGACAAAAAAACTTGGATTTTCCATACAAGGTGCTCTATGAAAAATCCAAGTTCATTATTATTTATTCAACTCCAGAAATATCACGAAGATAACTTGATACTTCCTTTACCTTTGCTGATGAACTGTAAACTTCCCCTCCAAAGAGGAATTGATGTAGTTGAACAACGTTTTGTTCAAAGTTGTTTGCAACAATTGGCCAGTCACAGTTGGTAATACCGCCCACCCATTTTGCAGTTTCAAATTGGAAAGGAAATCCAGATTGATCCACAATATTATATTTACTAATTGCACCAGCCATGGATAAAATCTCTGCTTTATCTAAACTGGAAGCAATGTTAGGTAAAACTTCATTAACAACACGTAAAATAGTACCAAAAGATGCTGTTTTTGCGCTTTCAACCATTTTTTGAATTACTTCTCTTTGCCGTTCTGTTCTCCCCGTATCGGTTCCGACATAACGAATTCGACAATATGCGACTGCCTGAACACCGGATAAGTGATATACCCCGGGTTCCCAAATTTGTTCTCCAGGCATACCCGTAGCCTTTACTACATCTGTAATATAACCGTTTAATTGTCCTTGATTTATTAGTTCATCTGTAATTTCTACATCAATACCACCTAATATATCTATGGCATTGGCTACAGCAGCCCAGTTTACAACGACATACTCCGTTATATTTAAATCTAGGTTCATATTCAATACATTAACAGTATCTGTAATATCGCCTTTCATAAGCGCGTAATTCGCTTTTTGATAAGTTTTTTTATCTGCCATCATCATATACGTGTCACGATAAACAGAAAGTAGTTTAACATCTTTTGTTTCATTGTTTATACTACATATAATAATTACATCACTATTCGTTCCACTCGTTAACGTAGAATTATCTCTTGCGTCAACACCAATTAGTGCTATGTTTGTATATCCTTCCAGTACTTCACCATAGTTTTCCTGTTGTTCACCTTCACCATCATCCACAACTTCATTCGATGGGTTATCAAAAGTAGGAATATAAAGTTTATCTTCATCCAAACCTTTGTAATTATACATATCCATCATACGGACAGCCCAGGCACATCCGGCAAGCACAATTAACATTATAAGTTCTAAACAAACAATGATAATTCTTTTCTTTCTCCTCGCACGCATTCTACTTGTCGTACGTTTCCGTTTTTTCGCCGATACTGTATTCTGATTATTATTTTTACCTTCCATGATAAATCCTCATTTTTCTCATACTAATAGGCGTTCTTATTTATAAATCCTTTAAATACTGTTAAAAACAATATTTTTAAATCAAATCCGATTGTCCAATTTTCAATATAGTATAAATCATGATCGATTCTTTTTCGTATTGAGGTATCGCCCCGATAGCCGTTTACTTGTGCCCATCCCGTCATACCCGGACGTACTTGGTGTTTTACCATATATCTTGGTATTTCTTCTTTAAACTTTTCAACAAAAAAAGGTCTTTCCGGTCGAGGCCCAACCATACTCATATCCCCTTTTAGTACATTAAAAAGTTGTGGTAACTCATCGATACTTGTTTTTCGGATAAACTTACCGATATTTGTAACACGCGGGTCATCTGGAGTTGTCCATTTACTCTTCTCATCGGAAGGCTTTTGTACAGCCATCGAGCGAAATTTATACATCATAAAGGTACGATTGTGAAGTCCTACTCTTTCTTGTCTGTAAATCAAAGGGCCCGGTGAGCTTAACTTAATTCCAATTGCGGTTACTAACATCACTGGAGAAAATAAAATAATTGCCATAATAGAGCCTATTATATCGGTAGATCGTTTAATAAATTTATTAAAACCATTCGTCAAGGGTACATGGCGAATATGAATAACAGGAAGCCCTAATAAATCTTCCGTATATGGTTTTGTTGGAATCATGTTATTATAGTCTGGAATAAACTTTGTGTGAACACCAGATTTCTCACAACACGCAACAATATTTTCTAATTTACTATACTCGGATAAGCCTAAAGTTATTATGATTTCGTCCAATCGATTAAAGGAAAGAAGTTCTTTTAGATTTTCTATTGTACCAATTACACGAATGTTTTTATACTCCGCTCCTCGTTCTACATTATCATCTAGAATTCCTCTAATTTGATAACCCCATTGTTGGTTTGCAGCAACTCGATCGATAAACCGTTCCGCCGCACGACTATATCCGACAATAATAATATGTTTTTGATTAAATCCACTTTTTCGTAAACGAATTAAAACGCCTCTTACTATGTTTCTTTCTATAATTAATAATATCGAATTAATTAAGGAAAAATAAAATAAAAAGAGTCTTGAAAAATTGTTATTATGCCCTAAATATAATACTAATATTACAATTAGCGCGCCCATAACATTGGCTTTAATTACATTACCTGCTTCCAATCGACGACCCGTTACTCGTTTCGGTATATAGAGATGGAAAATTCCATTTAGTAGTAAACTTTCTGGCAATATCAATAACAAAGCACTCATATAATATTTCATGCTAAATGGATCGATTGGTTTTCCTATCAAGTGAAACTGTAGCAGATAAGCCAAAGCATAGGACAATATAATTACGATACCGTCTAACACAACGTGCAGACGGTTCAACAATTGCTGATTATCTTTTATCACTGTAATTCACCTGTTCTTTTACTTGGTATCGCGCGTTTGCCTTTAATATAATACTCTAAAATTCAAAAAAGGGCAATAAAATTTCTGTGAACATTTTCTTACATTGGTAAAAACACCCATTATAAGTTAGATTAATTTTCTTTTCGCGTATTCCAATAGATATATAAACATATTTTTCACAAGTTCGTATTCAATTATGCAATAATTACCAATGTTCTTCCATTGAAAGGGAACCTTTTTGCATTTCTTACGTGTCTGGACCCCCTCACGAATCCCTTCTTTATAGTCTTTTTCAAATCCTATTGACTGAAAAAAACGATATTTTATTGCAAAACCAAGCAAAAGTGGCAATGCATTTATAATAAGTTGTAAAGTGGGCATATTTTTATAATTTAA
>JBKTKK010000180.1:0-4605 GCA_047242405.1 Lachnospiraceae bacterium
TTTAATGGTAACAGCTGCGAAAAAAAATAATGTTAAAAATGATATTGTTATTCTAACAGCAACTTCTGGTGATACAGGAAAAGCTGCACTAGCTGGTTTTGCCAATGTTCCTGGAACGAAAATAATCGTATTTTATCCAAAAGATGGTGTTAGCCCTATTCAGGAAAAACAGATGGTTACCCAAAAGGGCGAAAATACATATGTTGTTGCCATCGAAGGGAATTTTGATGATGCGCAGAGTGGGGTAAAAGAGATATTTGGTGATAAAGAGCTGGCAGTAAAGATGGAAGCAGCTGGATATCAATTTTCGTCGGCCAACTCAATCAATATAGGGCGTCTAGTTCCACAAGTTGTGTATTATGTTTATGCGTATGCTAAACTTCTCGAAACAAATGAAATAAAATCGGGAGAAAAAATTAATGTTGTAGTACCAACGGGGAATTTTGGGAATATATTAGCGGCATATTATGCAAAGGCTATGGGGGTACCAATCCATAAGCTAATTTGTGCTTCCAATGAGAACAAGGTACTATTTGACTTCTTTACTACAGGCTGCTATGACAGAAATCGAGATTTCATCTTAACGACATCCCCTTCTATGGACATATTAATATCAAGTAATTTGGAACGTCTCATTTATAAAATAGCAGGTGCAGATGCCGCAGTTGATGCGAAACTTATGTTGGACCTAATGCAGAAAGGAAAATATCAAATTACGGAAGAAATGAAGGAACAACTTTTCGATTTTTATGGAAACTATGCAAATGAACAGGAAACGGCAGAACAAATAAAGTCAATGTTTGAAGAAAATGCGTATGTACTTGATCCTCATACCGCGGTAGCCTCTTGTGTATATGATAAATATGTAGAGGATAGAAAAGATGGAACAAAGACATTAATTGCGTCGACTGCAAGTCCGTATAAATTTACGCGTAGCGTTATGCAGGCAATAAATGAAACTTATAAGGAAAAATCAGACTTCCAGTTGGTAGATGAATTAGAAAAAATAGCGGGTGTTCCGATACCAAATGCGATAAATGAAATTAGAACGGCTCCCGTATTACACAATCGTGTTTGTGCAAAAAATAAGATGGCATCTATGGTATGTGAGATTTTACATGTATAAGAAAAATGAGGCAGACTCGACATAAAAGAGTCTGCTTTCTTTTTCTCTTGTTCCTTTCACATGAATTTCACATTATTACGCTACTATAAGTGGTAAAAGGGGTGAATTTTAGGAAGGATGAAAGAATGGCACACATATTAGTCGTAGATGATGAAGACAAAATACGGATGATAATACGTAAATATGGAGAATTTGAAGGTCACAAGGTCACAGAGGCCAAAGATGGAATTGAGGCTGTTCAATTATGTACAAATCATGATTTTGATGTGATTATATTAGATGTCATGATGCCTTTGTTGGACGGATTTTCTACTTGTAAACAAATTCGAAAGTATAAAAGAACCCCAGTTATCATGCTTTCTGCTAGAGGGGAAGAATATGATAAAATTCATGGATTTGAATTAGGAATCGATGATTATGTTGTGAAACCTTTTTCGCCAAAAGAGTTAATGATGAGGGTTAATGTCGTAGTGACACGAAATGCCCGCTTAAATACGCCGATCCAAAGGGAGATGGATCTCTTTATCGCAGAAGGATTAATCATTGATTTTAAAGGTCGGTCGGTAAAGGTTGATGGAAAGAACGTTGATATGACACCTAAGGAATATGAGTTATTATTTTATTTAGTGAGAAATCGCAACATTGCACTAACGAGAGAAAAGCTAATTACAAATATTTGGGGTTATGATTATATTGGTGATGAACGTACACTAGATACGCACATAAAGATGTTACGAAATAGTTTGGGAAAATATCGGAGATTTCTAGTTACTTTAAGGGGAGTCGGTTATCGCTTTGAGAATATATAAAAGAATTAGTATACGTTGGAAAATATTTACCTTTTTGCTTTGTTTTACCCTAATTCTTTTGTTTCTTTTATGGATGCTCCAAACGGTGTATTTAGATACCTTTTATAAGTCCATCAAGAGGAGGGAACGAAACAATGCAGCGGACAATGTCTTAACTGCTTTACAATCGGACAATGGAGAAGAGTCGTTGGAAACGATTGCAAAACAATATGATATTATGATAGTCATTACCGATGCAGAAGGTAGAGTATTAAATTCCGAGCCATATGATATAACGCAAAAAAATCCGTATTTATTCGATTTTGATTTTTATTATGAAAAAGCGAAAGAAAACGGTGGCTTTTTTGAAGAAATAATCGATGCAAGTTTTAAAGACAATAATACTGCTTTGTTTTTACAAAGTGTAGGTGATAAAGAAGAAGGGGAGGGACAACACTTCCCTGGTATGCCCAAACGAAGGGAAGAGCAGTCTGCTTTATCGGTTAATATTGTAACAATTAACCAAGAAGAACGAGTAGTATTTCTAGATTCATTAATAACACCCGTGGATGCTACGGTTCAAACGTTAAAAATTCAATTAATATACATATCTGTACTTATGGTAGTTTTATCCTTAATTATTGCTCTAATTATGGCAAAACGAATATCAAGGCCGATGGTCCAAATCAACAAGAGTGCGAAAGAAATGGCAGCAGGAAACTATCAGGTCCATTTTGAAGATAAAACATATCGAGAAATTGCAGAGCTAGGAGAAACGTTAAACGATACGGTTCAACAACTAGCAAAAACAGAGCATTTACAAAAGGAGCTCATTGCCAACGTTTCTCATGATTTAAGAACACCGTTGACAATGATTATTGCTTATTCTGAAGTTATGAGAGACATACCAGGCGAAAATACAGCAGAAAACGTACAGGTTGTAATAGATGAGGCAAAGCGTTTAACAGGACTGGTAAATGATATGCTTGATATTAGTAAACTCCAATCTGGGGTGGCACAGTTAAATGCGAGAGTGTTTAATTTGACAGATAATATTAATAATGTATTGAAACGCTACGCAAAACTAGTAGAGCAAGATGGTTATACTATTAAATTTTCCTATGAGAAAAAGGTCACTGTCTTTGCGGATGATTTTAAAATCTCGCAGGTGATTTATAATTTAATTAATAATGCAATTAATTATACGGGTACAGATAAAGTTGTTCATGTAATCCAGAAGGTGAATGATTTGTCTGTTACAATTCAAGTAATCGATACGGGGGATGGAATTGAACAGAAGGATTTACCTTATGTATGGGAACGTTATTATAAAGTAGATAAAAATCATAAAAGAGCCGTAACAGGAACCGGTTTGGGACTTTCGATAGTGAAAAGTATTTTACAATTGCATGAGGCTGATTTTGGGGTGGAATCAGAAATTGAAAAAGGAAGTACGTTTTGGTTTACGATTCCGATTCTGCTTGAACCCACATCTCATAAGGATACATGTGACCAAATTTTTTATCAATAAAATCTTGTGATTCATACAACTTTAATATATCTAATTTCCTCTTTAAGATATTTTCATCTATGGGGGTTAAAAGATCGCTTACGTTTCTTAATTCTTCTTTATTATAATAAGTTCCAAAATAAAATAGAGGTGTATTTGAACAAGTACGTTTCCATGCATTGCGTGTAATCGTACTTGTTTTTTTGTGATGTGTATGCCCGTATTCGCCCTCTGGATTATGCGTTGCAACTTCCTCCCAATCTTTATAAGATAAAATAAACTGAATATCTTTTTCAATCTTCTTTTGCTGAAAAAGCCAACGGCTACGTATACCGAATATTTTGTCCGGATAAGATAACATTAGTGGTATACTTCCACATGCACGTACGGCTTCATTAAACTCTTCTTTTCTAATTTCGTTATTTCCATTGGTTAAACAGACAACCAAATACTTACTTGAAAGTAAATGACCGCCACCCCAAATCATTTCATCATCGGGATGAGCTACAATCATCACTTTGTTAACTTGGTTAAAATCAAGCAAGGTCATAGTCTCATTTGTAACCGGTTTGGAGTAGGTTTTTGCACGAAAGAAAAGAAAGATACTAAGAGAAAGAATAATAAAAAAAATGCAACATAAGGTAAAGAGACCTCTTTTTTTATTCACTTGCTCCTCCTTTCTGCGCTAGGTTACGCCAAATAATATTAAGTCAATGTTATGATTAATTTGATATAAAGTATAGCATAAAAATCCAGATCCAATTCTTACAGATTTGTTTTTTATTATTCATAAAGTTTTCATAAAATGCCACCACGTATGAATGGTTTTATTTGCCATAATGAAAATATGGTAATAATAGTAATGAGTACATAATATGGAGGTTTTTATGTTTCGACGAAAAGAGTTTCCGGTGATTCTATTAACGATTATATCAATCGTGCTTATATTGTTGTCCTTTGGCAAAAATGAAATCTATGGTTCTACTATAGATTGGGTTACACAACATAGCATTTTTCCAGAATATTTTAGAAATCAATTTTATGAGACGGGCAAGTTAATACCTGAATTTGCGTTCCATCTAGGTGGGGGACAAAATATGTTTCACTTTTCCTATTATGGATTTTTAAGTCCCATCATTTTAATTTCATATTTCTTACCCTTTGTGCCAATGGTTTCTTAT